>NZ_JAMXXC010000003.1:0-286453 GCF_024129855.1 Acinetobacter lwoffii | reverse complement strand
AGGACGTATGCGGTATTAGCATCCCTTTCGAGATGTTGTCCCCCACTAATAGGCAGATTCCTAAGCATTACTCACCCGTCCGCCGCTAGGTTAGGTAGCAAGCTACCTTTCCCCGCTCGACTTGCATGTGTTAAGCCTGCCGCCAGCGTTCAATCTGAGCCATGATCAAACTCTTCAGTTTAATACTATGTAGTGCCTTAAAGGGCACCAATCTTGGCTCATCAATTTTCTGACAAATATTTCTCAAATAAACTTCGAGTAATTTCTACCATCAATCAATGAAAATAATTTCGATCAATCAACCAGTAAAAATCCACACAAGTTGTTCTTCATAATCTCTTAATGATCTTCTTGCTAATTCGTCACCAGCAAGCTAGGTCGGCTATATTACACTAGATATTCTTAGTGTCAACTAGCAATGAACACTATTTTTAAACTTTCTTTCTAAAACCCAACTCAATCAAACTTAACTAAGTCACTGTTTTATTAGAAGTTTTAATCTTCATCACCGCCGATGGATGTGCATTCTACAGTATTCCCGACCCAATACAACCCCTATTTTTAAATAATTCAGCAAAAACACCACGACTGTTTATTTATTCTACAAAAATCGCAATTTTCTTCATTTCTTGAGCATTAAAGGGACTGAATTGGATAAATGACTTAATCTTTTTTCAGTTTTATTCTGTTCCTGAAAGCGTAAAGGCCGGCAATCTATATATTCACAATAACCCCCTTCCCCATTTTCAGTTTCTTCATTTATTTTCACTTGATAACTAAAACTTCCTACATAGCCCGCTGCCAGGCCAAATTTAAAATCTCCACGACTTTGACCTTGTACCCAGATACAAGTACCGTCTGCATTTTCATAACACCATTCAAATTCACGCGGCAAATACATACTCTGCCCATTGGGTGTCGTGACACGCGGATAAACACGATGAACTTTAAAATAAACTTTGCGATCGAACATTTGGGTCCGCATGTTTTTTAAATCACGCAGATAGATCCGCGACTGAACAATACGATTAAAACCATCCCGAATTTGCGCCAACAGCAACTGGCGATTTTCACTGAGATTAATAATTTGATAAGTCAGGAAGGCCAAAGGCAGATAAGGAAAGTTAAAACTCCGCGCGTATTCAAAGCTTCCGAGACCATCGATCGTATATTGCTGCGCTTTATAGTTCACCCTTCCCTGACAATGACATAGCAAAGACCAGTGGTCTGCCAAGGAAAAACGCATTTGGGTAAAATGAGAAATCAGCTGAGTGGTCTGAATATTTAAATCAAAACTGAGTTCCGAGTCAGAACGTTGCAAACGAAAATTTGGGAAATTTCCGCTCAATTGCTCTCGATCCAAGAACTGAAATAGACTAGATTGAAAATGACAGTCCTGCTTGATCGAATAGTGATGCAATTGCCCCACCATATGCGGACTCGAACTGCAAATCACGGTGGCGGTATCTAAGGCTGTGGTTTCGATTGCACTCGGGTTTGCCAACATGGGTGCATTGGGTTGCCCGATAATACTCAGAAAGTTTAAATAATAGAGCGGTGCCGGAAGCCCGGGAATCATCAAACCTTGATGAATAATTTTATATTTTGAGGTGGGGCCATGATAGGCGGGATAGCGAGAAACAGTAGGAGTCTGATTCAGCTGTTTCGAACGATCTAAAAAATCTTGAAGAAACCGCATCTCAGACTCCTTATATTTTTATAATGTACTCGATCTTTTTGCCATAAAGGTGGTCACAAAACCAGACAAGGCATAGAGAATAGAAATGACCAGAATGCCGACAGGAATATTATAAGTCATCGCTGCAAAGACGAATACGGCAATTGGTAGGACAAAAAATGGAACCCGTTTACGTTCTACAGTTTTAAATGAATAGTATTTGATATTGGAAATCATCAACAAGCCCACCGCAATAATGACCACTGCATTAATGACCTGAAGAGAAGGTTCACGAATATCAAAGATTTCTGGAAAATCCAGACCGACCCAGACCAATGATACAATCATGATGGCAGCCAGAGGACTTGCGACACCGATAAAATAACGTTTATCGACCACACCAATCTGCACATTGAAACGTGCCAGACGGAACGCAGCACATGCGGTATAGACAAAACAGGCTGCCAGACCAATACGACCCAAATCGCTCAAGCCCCAGCTATACATCAAAATAGCGGGAGCCACACCAAAAGCCAGCATGTCAGAAAGGGAATCGAACTGTTCGCCGAACGGACTTTGTGCACCAATGGCACGTGCCACACGGCCATCTAGTCCATCCAGTAATGCCGCAATAAAGATCGCATAAATAGCTTGCTGAAAATCACCATTCATACTGGCAATAATCGAGTAGAAACCTGACAACAACGCTGCGGTTGTAATCAGGTTCGGCCATAGATAGATGCCTCGACGCTTAACTTTTTGCCCTTCCTGGGTATGCTCCTCTTCTTCCACCTCGAAGGTGATGCCATCAAAAGGCACTTCGGTTGAAGAGTCGCGTTCCGGTTTGCTTATATTTGTCATTCTTGTCGATCCTAGCTATGACCTGATCTTTAAAAAAATTACTCGCCCACTAACCAGCGAACTGCAGCGTGACCACCATTTTCACTCATGCGAAGATGCGGGAATAACCACTGTAGTGCTTCATCTGCATCTTCAGAGAATTTCCAAGGCGGGTTAATCACCAGCAAACCACAACCGTTCAAGCCCACTGGAGTATCATCCGGCCATACACAGACTTCACAAACCAGTTGACGGCGGATACCGGTCTTGAACATTTTCTTCTCAAAGCGTTCAATCATGGCACGGTCTTTAATTGGATACCAAACGGCGAATACACCTGTCGGCCATTTCTTATAAGCAGCAACTAGCAGTTCTACCAACTGCGGAAAATCTTTACGCTCCAGCTCATACGGTGGATCGATCATCACCAGACCACGTTTTTCTTTTGGTGGAATGACTGCTAAAAGACCTTCGTATGCATCACGCTCATGCAAACCTGCACGCTTGTCAAAAATATTATGACGAAGTTGCTGGAACACATCACGCTGCATTTCAAAAATGGTCGCTTTATCAATCTCACGCATGCCTTCTAGCGCAAACCACGGTGAACCCGGATAAGCACCCTTACCAAAGTTTTCACGCATATTTTCAACAATTTTCAAATATTGTTGTACGCCTTCAGGTGCATTACGCTTGATCGAATCATCCAGCTTAATAAGACGATGAATACCGTTTAAAAACTCACCTGATTTTTGCGCTTCAGCAGTCGACAAATCATATTTACCTGCACCACCATGTGTATCTACATAGCGATAAGGTTTGTCTTTTGCATTCAGTCGAGTCAACAACTGAAGCAATAAAACGTGCTTCATGACATCGGCAAAGTTGCCTGCGTGGTAAGAGTGACGGTAATTCATGTTTCAATTATTCCTAAGATCAATTGCTATTTTAACATGAAAAACTATTTCGTTCAGAAACGATTATTGAACTAAAATAGCGGACCTTTTTTTACCACACTATCGAGAATTGAAAAAATGGAAGCAGTTATCATCCCAGGGGATTGGAATGTTGATCAAATCTTAGATGATTTAGATCAACATGGCTTTAGTATTGTTGACGATGCTTACTCTAGCGAATATCAACATGCAGTGAGCCAAGAATGCTTAAGCCACTTAAACGAATTTCGTAATGCAGCCATTCAAAATGGTGTAGTTAACAACATCCGTAGTGATCATATTCTTTGGTTACAACCTGAATTTCAAATTTCCCACCTACACATCCAAACACTTCAACAATTTTCCCAAATTTTAAACCGCGCGTTTTATTTAGGCATCAAAGATGTCGAAGCACATTTCGCTTGCTATCACGCGGGTGAGTTCTATACCCTGCACCGCGACAATCCTCAAGATAAAAATGGCCGGATGATTTCCAGTGTGTATTATTTACATGGACAATGGCAGACGGACTGGGGCGGTGAACTACGCCTGCAGGACAAACATGGCCAGTGGCATATTATCCAGCCAAAACCGAACCGAATGGCGCTGTTCCAGAGCGATTTATTACATGAAGTTTTAATCTCTAAACAGCAACGCCTATCCATTACCGCCTGGCTAAGAAGTGATACCTCACTACTCTAAGACACGCTGCCGCTTTAAATTTTAATTTTTAACCTCATATAGCCATTATTGAGAAATGAGGATTGCGTTGATGCGATTAACAACCAAACAGATTATTCAACGTCTGGGTGAAACTGACCAATTGTACTTAAAAGGCAATACGCCAGAATTAACGCTTGAACGTGCTGATCTTCGTTTACAGCTGGTGACTTTAAGTGAACTGCGTCAGGAACAGCGACATTTCCTGCAAGAAGCCGTAGTGTTGCTGGAACAAGGCCGGGTAGAATTTGAAGAAATGCCGCTGCGCATGTATATCAACCTATCTTTGCATCTGGCCAAGGCCTATATGATGTTCTTTGAATTGACTAAAGAGCACCATTTTGCCCTGATTACCCAGCAAATTTTAAAGCCAATGGCCAGTTATGAACATGGTGATATTTATTTCTTCCTGGCCTATGCCAGTGCCAGTAAAAATGAGCCAGCCCTGACTCGCCACTGGTTAGGTAAGTACACCAACACTGCCGAATTTGAGCTGGAATTATTACAGCAGCATCATGCATTTAATGATTATCGTCAGCACGAATGGTTTAACAAAATATTAAAAAGCAAAATGCATTAAGCCAAAGAATAAAACGCCTCAGATGAGGCGTTTTTTAATGCAAGTTATATCGTCTTACTCTAAATACCAGAAGAACACAGGAAAAATGATCAAGCAGGTTGACGTCTATAAGCGTCCATGTGCAGTTGCTGATTCAGTTCATCGACCCAAATTGCCCAATCATCATCCTGTACCAGATGGCTGATTAATAAAGAACGTTGGGCTTTATTCCAGAACGGTGCATCGTGCAAGGACAGCCCTGCTGGCAGTTGATGGGTACGTACATACAATTCAATAGCCGCAGGACTATTGGCCAGACCGAGCTGAGAAAACAAGAGCTCTAAGGATGGTTGGTTCTTTGCGAGCATCGCGCCCTCCTTATATCAAATAAATTGTAATTATTTATAGATCTAACTTATAAGATAAGGCAACAAAAACCTAGTCATTTGACTAGGTTTGTTGTTTCTTTTTGTATGAATGCATTTAAACACTTTGTTTGTCGCTTTCCACATGTAAAAGCTGGTTTAATTTGTCAATAATGACAATCCATTCATCATCTTGTTGCCAATGTTCACGCAGGAAAGCACTTTGTCCCTCACTCCAGAATTCGGCATCTGGCAATGTGACTTCAGAGGGCAATTGATGGGTATGGGTAAATTGATTAATTGAGGCTTCATCAGAAGGCAAACCCAATTGTTCAAATAATAATTCTAAAGTTAATTGTTCTTGCATAAGCATAAGTAGACTCCATCATAGCGTTAAATTATGAGCGTGTTGAGATACGAATTCTTAGGTTGATTTATGGCTCGGTATGTCACAGGAACCTGAACCCTCTGCCTCAATATGTAATTGTTCATTCAATATATCGACAAAAATGGCCCAGTCATCATCTTTCTTCCAGTGACTGATCAGAAAGTCATGCTGTGATTTACTCCAGAAAGGAGCTTTATGCAGTGGCACATCCATACCAATTTGATGCGTGCTAATAAACTCGTCAATCGCTTCCGGACTCGAATCCAGACCCAATTGTTCAAAGAAAAGTTCGAAGGTGGCGCGTTGCTCTAACATCTGAACCTCCATCTTTTTTTTATCTATAATCTTGTTTCTACCTTAGAGGGCTCATAGCGAAAACTCAGTTGTCTCTCCTTCACAGCTTGTTATTTTTTGTTGATTAAAGTGAGTGATATAAAAAAAAGCACCCCAAATGGAGTGCTTTTTTCAACTTAATCTAAGAAGATTAAATTATTTAAGCATATCAGCAATTGCTGCGCGCTCTTCTTCAAGTTCGTTCAACGTGAAGTTGATACGCTCTTGACTGAATTCGTCGATTTCTAAACCTTGAACGATTTTGTATTCACCGTTTTCAGTTGTTACAGGGAAACCGAACATTACGCCTTCAGGGATACCGTAAGAACCATCAGAAGGAATACCCATTGTTACCCATTCGCCGTTTGTGCCAAGAGCCCAATCGCGCATATGGTCGATCGCAGCGTTAGCAGCAGAAGCAGCAGAAGACAAACCACGTGCTTCGATGATCGCAGCACCACGTTTACCAACAGTCGGAAGGAATGTATTTGCATTCCATTCTTGGTCGTTGATCATGTCTTTAACGCTTTCGCCGTTAATTGTTGCAAAACGGTAGTCAGCATACATGGTTGGAGAGTGATTACCCCAAACTGTAAGATTTTTGATGTCTTTAACCGCTTTACCAGTTTTAGCAGCAATTTGAGATGCAGCACGGTTGTGGTCAAGACGTAACATTGCAGTGAAGTTTTTCGCTGGAAGATCTGGAGCAGATTTCATTGCGATGTAAGCATTCGTGTTTGCAGGGTTACCAACAACTAGAACTTTAACGTCACGGCTCGCAACTTCGTTCAATGCTTGACCTTGACCGATGAAGATTTCACCGTTCACTTTAAGCAGGTCAGCACGTTCCATACCTGGACCACGTGGACGTGAACCAACTAGAAGCGCGTAGTCAGCATCTTTGAATGCAACTTTAGGATCATCAGTACCGATCATGTCTTCTAGTAATGGGAATGCACAATCTTGAAGCTCCATCATTACGCCTTTAAGCGCTTGTTGAGCTTTCTCAAAAGGAACTTCGAGCAATTGCAAAATCACTGGTTGATCTTTACCTAGCATTTCGCCGCTTGCGATACGGAATAATAGGCTGTAACCAATTTGACCTGCAGCGCCAGTAACGGCAACACGAACTGCTTGCTTCATCTAATTATCTCCAATTGAGGATATTCAATGCGATTAAATAGTTAGTATTTAATCTAATAATCGTAAACGCGAAAGATTGTACTCCAATCCTTTGCCAGATGCATATAAAAGAGGACGGATTTCACCTAAAGTCTGATAGGAAATATAAATTAAATCGGCAAAAAAGCTCAGTATGTTCCTTTTATTGTGATAGTTTTTGGGCATGTATTAATAATGTTGGCAGGACAGGATTTGTAATTGCCATTGGGGCGATAACAGACCTTGATCGAGGTAAGTACGCTGGCTGACTGGGTTTGCTGGCAGTTAAATCTCAAGGCATTACCCGGTAATTGCGGATTAATTTTCAGAAATTTGGCCCGCAGCGTATCGACAGAAATCGTAATATTTTCCTGTTCCGTCAGTTCCGCAGGCACTTTAAGACGATCTGCATAATTGATAATCGTCCGGAAATACTGACTGGCATTCATCGGCACGCAGCCACCGATATTACGCCATAAGATTGTCCGGGTATTGTCATCGGGCATGATCCTGGCCACTACCTTGGACTGAAGTGGTGACAGTTTCGCAGAGCTATTGGTCGTGCAATTTTGTGATGTGGTCTGAGGATATAAGCCGGAGATATTCAGCGAATAACCTTCCAGGCATTTTCGTTTCTTGGCATATTCCGGGTACAAGCTACATAAGGCCGGGACCATTTGTACATCCATGACATAGTCTGTCGGCGCAGCAAACGCTGCCGGACTGCTGGCCAAAACCATAAGCGCAACCGATCCAGTCCAGACCCGACGATCCTTCATTATTTTCATGAATAAATTACCATCCCCCAATAATTTTAATTTTATTGTGTATTACGTAATGGTATCAGTTGCATGCGTTTACCTACTGACTGTGCCCCCTGTCCTAACAAGATACCGTAATGCGTGGCATTGGTCATGACATGTTTCACATAATCTCGGGTTTCGAGTAAAGGAATACTTTCAGTATATTGATCTGCAGCAATCCCCTGAAATTCTGGCTGCCAGCGACGGGCACGGTTTGGACCGGCATTATAGCCTGCCGTTGCCAGCACCGGACTATCGCTAAGCTGACGCTGAATCGTAGATAAATAGAATGTTCCGTAGCGAATATTGGTATTCATATCGGTGAGTGCCGCCGGGTTATAAGCCTCACCCATTTGACGCGCCACCAACTTGGCCGTATCCGGCATAATCTGCATTAGACCACCCGCCCCGACATGTGAACGTGCGACGGTATTGAAACGACTTTCTTGACGCATCAAACCATAGGCCCAGGCCGGATCAATCCCCGCATTGCGACTATGGCTGACCACGTAATTCTGATGTGGCATTGGATAACGATAGTTATAATTATGTTTGTTCGCGGTACGGTCAGCGGCATAAATGGCCCGATCATGCCAACCCATGTCCATGGCACGCTTTGCCGCAGCCAGCAACAGGTCATCATCTTTCTTTAGATAAGCCTGACGTACTGCCCAGTTCCATTCACGGTTAATGTAGTTCTCTGGGGCGCTGATATTACGTAAAGTGAAAGCACGGCGGAAATGAATATCCTGATTCAAGCGCTGCATAGCCTGATTGGATGGCTGTGCCGGGGTTGGTGTACTCGCGGTCACCTGCCCCAGCTTGTCGCGTGCCAAAAGATTGTGATAGTCATCTCCGGTCGCCAGCTTACGATAAATACTTTCTGCTGCCTGCTTGGAAGCACGGTCAGCACGTTGTTCACTAGCACGCGCCAGCCAATATTGCCAGCGATCTTCCTGCTTCTGGTTGACGCTCATGCTGTCAATCGCACGAATCAGGCTTTCCCAGGCACTAAAACGAATCGCCTGACGCGCATAAATCTCGGCTTCTTCCGGGCTAAATGGCAGACCATAGCTGGCATCTAGCACATTTAACACTTCCCGGTTGAAGTTGTTTTTCATGACTGTGGTACCACCGATATAACCGACAGCACGATATAAGGCGCGTTGTACCTGTACTGGTGTACCTTCCGCGGTCCGCTTGACGATAGACAAAGCTGAGTCCAAATCGCTATCGGCCAGACGTCCCAGCGCATAAATCAGATAGGCATGCTCTGCCGCAGTACTTTTAGGCGCAGACCACAAATAATTAGTGGGATTGGCCTGAATCGAATTCAGTTGTGCCAGAGACAGATTTAGACCAATGCCTTGCGCTGTCGCAATGGCCTGACCTGACTGTCCGGCACGAAGTTGTCCCCAGAGTCGCTGCTGACGGTCTTCTGCCGTCATGAGTGGACTGGATAGCATCATCCGGCCTAAACCAGTACAAGAATCAGGCTGGCTGTTGGTAGTTAACCAGACTTCTTTAAACTCGGCATAGACCAGTTCATCGCCAGCTTTGGCGCGCACTTGTGCCACTGCACAGGCTTCGGCAGGATCAGCATTGGTTACATAAGGCAATACCGGTTGGGCATTGCTAAAATCTGCCATTTTTACTTTTTCTTCGACATAGTCCGCTGCCAGCTTTTCAGCCATCGCAGATTGAGGGTAACGCTGGGCAAAGCTGATAATCTGGCTGACAGGCTGCATGGCAAGATTCTGGTTTAAAATCCAGTATTCCGGATAATAGCCCAAGGCATCATTCTGCATAGACAGACGATATTGCTGTAACAGTTCAGTATTACTTGCATTGGCTGCACGCAAGGCATCATTAAATTGTTCTTCTGCTGCCTGTGTACTCGCTGAACAGATACATGCCACACTTAAAGTAATTAATTTATAGTATTTATACATAGTTTTAGTGTGTTTCAACATCCCTTTGCCTTCTATCATCGATTTTGTGCTTAGCCCATGTTGCATATCATAAGAGCTAGTTTGAAGATTATAACCAACTCTATTGTTCAGTTATGTAACCTTATGATTAAGCAATATTAATCTACAGACAATTTTTGCCCATAAATCAATATTTTTCCACAGTTAATTTGAGCTATAAGTTTAAGCGACTTTCCTGCTAAAATATGCGCCTTTCCAAGATTTCAGTCCGTGAATTGAATTTTTATTCACCTGTTTGATGTATCAATCAGGCTGTTCGTTCACTCTTTCAACGTATTACCTTGTAGGAGCCTACATGACGGTTCAAACCTTCATTCCGAATGGTGCCTCAGCTGCCTCAGAAAACACTGTTACCCAGCCAGCGCACACCCCAGTTAGCGATGCCTCAGTCAAAAAACTGTACATCGAAACACAAGGGTGTCAGATGAATGAGTACGACAGTCACCGTATGGCAGACCTGTTAGGCGATTCTCATGGCTATGTGCTGACCACCGATCCTAAAGATGCCGATATTCTGCTGATGAATACCTGCTCGATCCGTGAAAAAGCCCAAGAGAAAGTATTCTCCGAGCTAGGCCGCTGGCGCAAACTTAAAGATAAAAATCCTGACCTGATTATTGGTGTTGGTGGCTGTGTAGCGTCTCAGGAAGGCGATAACATCCAGAAACGTGCCAATTATGTTGATATGATTTTTGGCCCACAAACCCTGCACCGTTTGCCGCAAATGCTGGATCAGCATTTTGAACAGATTGAAAAGCCGAAAAAAGAAAAAATCAAACTGGTGGATATTTCCTTCCCGGACATCGAGAAATTCGACTTCCTGCCTGAACCGCGTGTTGAAGGCTATAAAGCCTTTGTTTCGATTATGGAAGGCTGTTCTAAATACTGTTCTTTCTGTGTGGTGCCTTATACGCGTGGTGAAGAAGTGTCCCGTCCACTGGATGATGTCCTCGCAGAAATTGCGGGTTTGGCAGAAAAAGGCGTGCGTGAAATTTCACTTTTGGGTCAGAACGTAAATGGCTACCGTGGTGAAACTTTTGAAGGCAATATCTGTACTTTTGCCGATTTGCTGCGTTTGGTTGCAGACATTCCGGGTATTGGCCGTATTCGCTATACCACCTCGCATCCCCTGGAATTTAATGATGACCTGATCCAGTGCTATCGTGACCTGCCACAAATGGTTTCACATCTGCATCTGCCGGTACAAAGCGGTTCCAATGATGTGTTACAAGCGATGAAGCGTAACCACACCATTGATGTCTATATCGAAAAGATTAAAAAATTACGTGCAGTTCGCCCTGACATGCACCTATCTTCAGACTTTATCATTGGCTTCCCGGGTGAAACTGATGAGAATTTCGAAGAAACTTATCAATTTATCCAAGATCTGGATTTTGACCATTCTTATAGTTTTATCTATTCAAAACGCCCGGGTACGCCTGCGGCAGAACTGGAAGATACGATTTCTGAAGATGTCAAAAAAGAACGTCTGGCCAAAGTTCAGCAATGGATTAAGCGTTCAAGCATTGACAAGACGGATGCCATGCTCGGGACCATCCAGCGTGTACTGATCGAAAAAGTTTCTGATAAAGATCCGAATATTCTGGTCGGTACGGCGGACAATACCCGTTATGTCAACTTTATTGGTGACCCTGCCTGGGTAGGCCGCTTTGCCGAGATTGAAATTACCGAAATTAAAACTTTGAATTTAGTTTACGGTGAGCTCTTGAATCTTGAGCCTGACGTGGCGTAATGTAGAGCATATAACGCACACTTCATAAGGAACACTCTTGACTGCAGCGATTCGACGTACAGTAGCTTTTCCTGGAATTTCGATGGACCGTATACAAGCCATGTTAGGTGCCTATAACGGCCATTTGAAGCAAATTGAACAACGTTTAGACGTCAAAATCTCCCATCGTGGAGAAAGTTTTATTATTGATGGTGGAATCGATGCCGTTGAGAGAGCCGAAATGCTCTTGCAACGTCTTCATGAAGAATCTGAACATAGTCAGCAGATTAGTGCAGATACTTTACATCTGATGATTCAGGGCAGCCAGACTGACCGCGAGCTTCAGCAAGATCTGGATGATCAGGAACATACGGGGCTGGACAATGTTTGGCTGCAAACCCGTAAGGGCCGGATCAATCCGCGTGGTGCCAACCAGAAACGTTATGTACAGCGCATTCTGCAAAGTGATATTTCTTTTGGTATTGGCCCTGCCGGAACAGGTAAAACCTATCTCGCCGTTGCGGCTGCCGTGGACATGCTGGAGCGCAATGAAATCCAGCGTATTTTACTAGTTCGTCCTGCAGTTGAAGCCGGTGAAAAACTTGGTTTCTTACCGGGGGACTTAACCCAGAAAATCGATCCTTATTTACGTCCCTTGTATGACGCGCTGTATGAAATGCTTGGCTTTGAAAAAGTGGCCAAGCTGATCGAACGTCAGGTGATTGAAGTGGCTCCGCTTGCTTATATGCGTGGCCGTACCTTGAATCATTCTTTCGTGATTCTAGATGAAGCGCAGAACACCACCCCAGAACAGATGAAGATGTTCCTGACCCGTTTAGGTTTTGGCTCACGAGCGGTGATTACCGGTGACGTGACTCAGGTAGATTTACCACGTGGTCAGCAATCCGGTCTGTCACATGCCTTACGTGTGATTGACAAAATTCCTGAAATTCATATCACCCGTTTCCATTCGCGTGATGTGGTACGTCATCAGCTGGTACAGAAAATTGTTGAAGCCTACGAAGGCTGGGACAGTGAACAGCAGCGTTTAAGTGCTGAAGCACGTGCCGAACGAAAAGCACGTCAGGAAGCCTTGATCGCTGAAAATGATGCTGCGGCAGACGCACAGCATTAAGCTTTAAAATTAAGGATTTGTGTTGAAACTTAGTCTTTCCTTACAACAGGACTTTCAGTCGCCTGAACTGGTACTGAAGCGGGCCTATATTAAAAAAGTTGTAGAAACCACTTTACGTCATATCGGCACTCAGAGTAATTGCGAAATCGGAATTGCCTGTGTCGACAATGACGAAAGTCATAAACTGAATCTGGAATATCGAGGCAAGGACAAACCGACCAATGTCCTGTCTTTTCCGAGTGAACTTCCAGATGAAATGGCGCAGTTTCTGGATGCATTTCCCATTGGTGATCTGGTGATCTGTATTCCTGTAGTGCTGGCCGAAGCGCTGGAACAGCAAAAAGCGCCTTTGACTCACTTTACCCATATGCTGGTACATGGCACCTTGCACTTAATGGGCTATGATCATGAAAATTCAGATGAAGATGCAGAAGAAATGGAAGGCATTGAGATCGAGATTCTGGCCAAGCTGGGTTTTGAAAATCCTTATCTGGAACAGAACTAAAATTTGAATATTAAAAAAAGCGGGCCAAGGCTCGCTTTTTTTAATGAAAGTTGCCCTCCCTCTAACTCCCTCCCAGAGGGAGGGAGAACATTCATTAGAATCCTATGATTGTTAAACATTATAGATATAGTTCCCTCTCCTTATTAGGAGTGGGTTAGGGAGAGGTCTTGGTAAATATCAACTTTAACGCACTTCAAACTCCGCTTCTGCCGGGTCAAAACGCCAGGTACGAATCACTCGCAGTTCGGAAATTTCTTTCATTTTACTGTCGAAAGCACCAAATGGCGCTGCCTTACGCACGGAAGCTTTGGCTGCTTCATCCAGCATGGCATGTCCCGAACTGTCAATCAGTCGAATGGCACGAATCCCGCCATTCTGGTTCAGGATCACCATCAGCCGCACTTCCCCTGCCAGATTCTGTTGTTTGGCTGCTTCCGGATAATAACGGTTCCCATAGAACTCCACTTTCTCGCGAAACTTTTCCAGATAGGCGGCAGAAACATCCTGCTTGGACTGAATACCATCTACAGTCTTAATTTTTTGCTGACGACTGAAATTTTGCTGACGCTGTAAATATTGCGCTTCCAGACTGGCGACCATGGCCGCTTTGGCCTGAAACTGGCTCTGTAATTGCTCCTGCATTTTTTTTCGCTGATTTTCTTCCGCCTGCTTTTGCCAGCTCAAGGTGGTCATCAGGACTTTTTCTTCAAAACTGAGTTCCTGTTGCTGTTGCAGCATATCCAGACTTTCTTGCAGCTCTTCGCCTGCATGTTGTTCCATTAACGGCGATGGCATATCACTCGACATGCGATGAGCTTCTCTAAACTGGCCGGAACCCTGCTGGTCCGTTTGGGCGAGAAAATCAGCATGCTCAATTTTTTCATCAGTCTGGCGCAAGCTGACCGCGATTTCTTTGGTACTGGTATCCCGATCTTGCGGCATACCAAATTCCAGTGTCAGCACGATCAAATGCAGAATGCCTGCGGCAAGCAACGCACTGCTAAACACTGGATCTTTCCACCAAGTTCTGACCAGAGGCATGAGTATCATCGTTTTTTCACATTCGCCTAAACTCAATAATGAGTTCAGCTCCCCAAAAAAGTATTTGAAAGATTAAAAATAAACGGATTCGTCATTTATCTTTTTAAAATGCCAAATCCATCAAATCTTCAACGTTACATAACTAAAACTATAAAAATGGTGCTATTTATTTTGCTAAACTTCAAGCATGAACGCTTGTATTTTTCATACAATTCGACAAGATACATCCCGAGTCAAAAATAAAGTTGCCAGGACGCTTCAGTATGCAAACGCTAATTTCCAATATTTCCAACCGAATCCGCCAAGTGTATCAGAGGGCGGAAGGATTTATTGAAGATGAGCGTGAATTTCCCCTATCGCAAGTCTTCCTAAATGCAACCTTTCAGCGCTTTGTCACAGACAATGTCGATGCATTGAAAGACTTACACGCAGATTTACATGAAGACTGGCTGCGTCTCTACGCAACACTGGATTATAAAGGCCTGATTCTCACTTTATCGGTTGATTTGAAACTGGTACAGATGGAACTGAATAAAACCACCCAGTTGATCGTGTTCGAGCAAATTAGTGATACCCAGCTGATTGAAGCCAAATATCCGAATATGCTTTATAAACTTGGCGTGCGTTTTGGCCTGTTCTTCTATCAACGTGTCTTGAATAAAGATCCTTTGGGAATGATTTTGGAAAAACTGGGCGTGATTAAAGTCATCGATGACTTGCTCTATCTGGATTTAAATCGCTGGTTAGGTAAAAGCCGATCGGTCATTGATACCTTGGGCAAAGTTCATGTGAATCACGCAGTACTTCGTGAAGCCGAACTGGTGGTGATTGGTAATGTCAATCTGGCCGCCCTGTTTAGAAAACTTTCCCAAGATCAGGAAGAGAACTGGGATGAAGACAAGATGGATGACAACCGGGTCACCCCTATCAAACAGAAAGATCCTTCTTAAATCATGTCAAACGTAGTTTTTGAAAAAAAGTTCCATAAAACTACATGAAATATACATTTTTGGCAGAAATATCCCTTCAACTTCCATATTTTGCCCAAATAATAAAGGGTGCAATAAATGATATTTTTTGCCCGTTTAACCAATATAGGAAAATAACTGATGGCGAAGACTGTATTCAAAACTTTAGTGATGACCACGGGTCTGAGCAGCGCGATACTGTTCACTGGTATTTCTAGCCAGGCTTTTGCCATGACTCCTTTTCAGGCCAGTTATCAATTTAGCTATAATGGCAAGAATATGGGTTCTGCAACGCGGACTTTAAGCAAATCAGGCAATAACTGGACTTATGTCTTTGCTGCAAAAGCCGGAGGTATTGCCTCTGCAACCGAAACCAGCCGCTTTACTTTTAATAATGGCAAGATCGGCTCAAGCAGTTTCAGTCGCAGTAGTAAAGTATTGGTGCATAACAACACTATGAGTATTAATTTCAATCCTTCCAGCAAAACTATCAGTACCAAGAAAGATGATGAAAAACGTTCTTTTGCCTGGAGAGCAGATGTTCTGGATGAGTTGAATGCGGAATTGCAGATCCGTGAAGATTTAAAAAATTCAGGCCTGAAAGCAAATTATTACATCGCTGATGCTAAAGAAGTTGAAGGCCGTAAGTTTATCAAACAGGGTTCAGAGACTATAAGTACCAAATACGGATCCTTTAATACCATTAAAGTGGTGATGAAGCATAGCAAGCCAGGCCGTGAGACCATCTTCTGGTTGGCGCCAAAACTTGACTATCTTCCGGTCAAAGTTTCGCATGTCGACAAGAAAACCTCCTATGGTTTGCTGTTAACTGATTATAAAGGTGCAAGCAACTAAGTTTTTGGCGAATTTCACTTGATTTTTTCCGGGTGCTTTTTACAATACGCTTTTGCTTGAAAAAGCACCTGCTCTTGAGGATTCTCCCGTGCATGCACTAGAACAGAAAATCTTGGCTGAAGGCATCGTTCTCTCTGAAGAAGTTTTGAAAGTAGATTCTTTCTTAAACCATCAGATTGATCCAGTCATGATGCAACTGATTGGTCAAGAATTTGCGCGTCTGTTTAAAGATGCTGGTATTACCAAAATTATTACGATTGAAGCATCAGGTATCGCACCTGCAGTAATGGCCGGCCTAGAGCTTGGCGTACCGGTGATCTTTGCACGTAAATACCAGTCTTTGACCCTGAAAGATGATTTATATCGTTCTAAAGTCTTTTCATTTACCAAACAGACTGAAAGCACAATCGCGATTTCAAATAAACACATCAGCTCAACCGATAAAGTTTTAGTGATCGATGATTTCCTGGCTAATGGTCAAGCGGCTTTAGGTCTTGCAGACCTGATCCACCAGGCAAATGCCGAAGTAGTCGGTATTGGCATTGTGATTGAAAAATCATTCCAGCCAGGTCGTGACCTGCTACTTGAAAAAGGCTACCGTGTGGAATCACTGGCACGCGTGAAATCTTTGGCAAATGGTACAGTTGAATTTGTTCGTGACTAAGCTCGCCAATGAATTTTAAAAGAGCGCTGATGCGCTCTTTTTTATTGCGTTTTTTCTGATGATATAAATTTAAAGTATCCAAAACTCGGCTATAGCTCAGCCTAAATTCTTATTTATTCTTCCAGATTTGATCCTAGATAAATGACTTACTTTTAAGCGCCAAGCTATTCAATTTCTGAAATAGAGAGTATTAAAC
The DNA here is from genome assembly GCF_024129855.1 of Acinetobacter lwoffii. GTDB lineage: Bacteria > Pseudomonadota > Gammaproteobacteria > Pseudomonadales > Moraxellaceae > Acinetobacter > Acinetobacter lwoffii_L. The sequence goes on along the minus strand of NZ_JAMXXC010000003.1, from coordinate 269,584 downwards.
AATAAGTACTTTTTTTATCCGATGAATAAACAACAATTTATGTGGATGTTATTATAAAATAAAGAGGCCTAACTATCTGCCAATAGTTAGGCCTGTGTTTACCTCGAAAAAAAGAGTTTATTTAACAGTCACAGTGATACTACCGCTATTCACAGCACCGATAGCGGTAGTTGTGATGCTGTTGTTAATAGCAGTTTGAGTTCCTTCTGAAATAGCACTGACAGATGCATCAATAGCACCCGCATTATAGGCAATATTCGCTACACTATAATTGCTTAAAGTTTCATTGATTTCCTCACTATAGTCAGTGCTCAGTGTCGAACTCACAACTTCCGAGATATCTGAACTATCCGCAACCTCTGATAGCTCCTCTAGAGTTTCAGAATTATTAGTTGCACTGGTTACTGCACTGTAGTCGTAGTTATCCGTGGCATCTGATATGTCTGATACCACCTTATTGTAGCTACCCTGCTCAATACTGATACTACCTGTATTCGCGGCACCAATCGCAGTAGTTTCAATTGTACCTTCAATTGAACTAATGGCCTCTGGTGCTTCTCTTGTAGCTTCTGCAATTGCTTCTAAATCAACGCTTGCATCAACATCACCTGTATTCACTGCAAGATTCAAAGCAGAACCATTTTCAACCTGCTGAGAAATAGAATCCAAGGTAGCTTGCAAGCCTGTATCTACGGTGACGTCAGTAGGTGTTTCATCTCCTTGGGCATATGCCATACCTGCGCTAGACAGAAAGGCGACGGATAAAGCGATTGTTTTGATCGTGTTTTTCATCGTTGTTCTTCCTACTTTTGTTTTGAAGTACCTCTCGCTAAGTACTCCTTCTTATAATGGGAGCGAGCCCATTTTTAAATATTTTTAATCACGTTGGGTGCTAGACCAGTAATTTTCGACCACATCAGGATTAACCTCCCATAGCGTTGTGGTTTTTTCATCTTCTTGTTCTTTAGCAGCTTCTTCTTGATTATCTTTTTCTTCATTCTTTTCATTTGAAGAAGGTGGATGCTGCTTCTTGCTAATATATTTAATCAAGTCCTGTTTGCTCATTTCAGGCTCTGCTTCAGGGTTTTGAATCACCTCGGACTCTTTCTGTTTTGGCGGTTTCGTATCTTTGCTCGGTGAGTTGGTTGACTTATTTTTTTCATTAGATGAGTCTGCCTGGCTTGAGACTGACTCCTGAACAGCACTGCTTGAAGCTGTATTATTTTGTTGCTGGTTTTTCTTGTATTTATGCAGTGCAACAGAACTTCGGGTTAAGTTCAATTGACCGAACTCTGGCGGTATCTGCGCACGACAGCTTTCAAATACGGCGGGGGGGACGACCTGACTGAGTAATTCAAAAGTGGCCAGATTCAACATTTGGCGCAAGGCAAAGTTAGTTGCCTCGCGTTCTCCTTTTCCAATCTGAATGTTTAAGAGTGTACGACCAGCGAATCTGCCTGCACTTAAGCCATAATCCTGTGCAGCAATTTGCTTCTGCAATGAAACATTGCCCACGACTTTACTGCTACGGGTATCGGTCAAAGATAAATCCAGACCGACCATAATCCGGGTTTGACTATAATTCGGACCGACACCAGCGATCTGCATATCAAAACCACCACCCGGAATAAAATCCAGACTGTTAATACTGCCTGTCACATAATAATCAGAAGCCTGGATTTGTCTTGGATCACGAATGCCCCACTTGGCTTCGCTTTCGATAATCCGGGGATCACGCCGGTTCATTAAGCTTACCCCCGCCTGAAACAAGGCAGATTGCACCATATCTCCCGCACCTTGGGTCACCATTTTTCCGCTACCACCATTGGTAACTACATCCTTACCGGTTTGATCCAGAATTGCCCCCACGGAGAAACTCACATCACTACGTAATTGTCCTTTTAGGCAGGATAAAGCCATATCAAAAGGGGTAAAAATATCAGTAATTGGGGGGCCTTGTACCAAGCTAACTGGCTTCTTGTTTGAAGGTGCCAAGCCTGTGCAGCCTGTTAAAAAAGAGCTGAAAAGGACAGTGGCACTCACGAAAGATATATGTCTTCTGGTCGAGGAGAAATTCAACATTGTGATTCTCCTGGTCTGTTACTTAAATTAAGACAGCGCTGAGGATTTTGGTTGGTATTTGAATTGACTGGTGCTTCATTCAACAATTCACTCGTAATATCGATACTGTTGTCTGTACCCTCTACATTGATATTGTTGGTCGGGGTATTTACCGTCCCGATGGAGGTGGTCGAAGTGCTATGAACGGTGGTTTTACCTAATCCGGAATAATAGTCTGACTCCTTAAGTTCGATCAGATTGGCTTGAACTAGATTCTCATTGGAACGGGCACTGGATGATTTCCAACGCTGAGTCCACTCATCAGAGGTGGCATAAGCGTTACTCAGAAAACATAAACCTAATAAACCCAGATTGATAACTAATATTCTCATAATCTTAATATCCTCTGATTTAAGATATTTATTTAATTTTTCGTTTAAGTAAGATTAAATTTATCTGAAAAATATTAAATCACATAAAATTATAAAATGTAGAAAATATCCCTATTCATATATTTTTTTGTTTTATTTAAAAATATAAATTATTGTTTTTATTAAATTAATATATATTTCTTTATTATTTTTGATTTGTAAGAAATCATTATATAAATTTTTTTTGAATATAAAATTCATCCAAAAAAACTTGATTAAGATAATATATTTTTTATATTATCAATAATCAAAAATTTATCTAATAAAGATTAGAATTATTATAATTTTTATATTTTAAAAGTCGTAAATTTTTATTTTATTAGAACTTCTATTTAATAAGGATAAATGTCACGATTTATTTAAAATATAATTAATCAATTACAATGAAGGTGACTTATAAAGAAACGCCAATATTCAGATGTATTTTGGCTGAAAACTTGAATAGACCTGATAAGAACTCGTTTACATATTTTTCGACTTCCCTTCCTTTTTCATTTCGAATCCAGAAATGGCCTACCTAAGATCGCAATATTTAGACTGATGAGAGAAGAACATTTCTGATGATCTTGAGATTTGCCATTTCCTCAATGACAGGTTAAGAATTGCGTTAATCAACCAAGAAGGCATATATTTACAGCTGAAATACAATGTTTTAACGTGAACTCAACTAGAATCAAGTGAGTATGCAATGTTTCTGATTTGCGAGTTCAAAACTTATCTAGTGTGTTGTTGTATGTTATGAATAAGTGCTGATCAGGGCACACATCCTATTCCCGACAAACCTAAAACAAGCACATCTCAATCCTTGATGGAACAATCTATGCAATGTCCTAAATGTGGCTCAGCTGATATCGAACAGCGCGATCATGAACAGAATTTAAAGAAAATTGGCGGCATTCTCATGAGTTCAGCGGGTGCAACTGCAGGGACTGTGGGTGGCGCTGCTTCAGGTGCATCGATTGGCGCTGCAATTGGTACAGTAGCCGGACCTTTAGGTGTGATTGTCGGCGGAACCGTAGGCACTTTTGTCGGTGCAATCAGTGTCGGAATTACCGGCGGTGTGGTCGGTAATTTTCTGGGGAAAAAAGCCGGGGTTTCTGTCGACCGTAATCTGTTTCAGGATTATCAATGTCTGAAATGCAAATACAGATTTAGTCAAAAAGATCAAAAAGATCAAAAAGATCAAAAAGATCAAAAAGAAGCCTAATAAAATTCAGGAAATGAAGTTCATCCTTCATTTCCTGTGAGTGTTTTTCAGACTCGATTGAGTTTCAGTACCACTTCACCTAAACGCTTGCCTTGTACTTCACACAGAATTTTTTCATCCTGACTCAAGCCCTGATCATGCCGCGGGCCGCTAACATGACTAGCACCATAAGGTGTACCACCAGTTTTGGTATTCGAGAGTGCCGGTGTTGCATTGCTGAGCCCCATAATCATCATGCCATGATGGAACAACGGCGGCAGCATGGTCAGCAAAGTACTTTCCTGTCCACCATGCATGGAACCTGATGCCGTAAACACGCAAGCCGGTTTACCGTGTAGCGCTCCATTCAGCCATAGACTCGTGGTCTGATCCCAAAAAAATTTCATTTCAGAGGCCATATTGCCAAAACGGGTCGGTGAACCAAGCGCCAAACCGGCACACTGCGCCAGATCGTCCAGAGTACAGTAAATATCCCCTTCTGTCGGAATACTGGGTTCAGCGACTTTTACCACGCTGGATATATTTGGAACTGTCCTGATTTTTACTGCCACGCCTGCCGCTTCAATTCCATTGGCAATCAAATGCGCCATTTCTTTGGTTGAGCCATATTTGCTGTAATATAAAACAAGGACATAAGGTTGCATCATGGTTCTTATTCATTACTTAAAAAAATAAAACTATACGATACTTTGCAAGTTTTTTGGTTAAGCTGATGATGAAAATTCATGATGATTAAAAAAATTGAGATTGGATGCAGATGATTGTTAAGTATTTAAAGAAATTACCTTTCTATGAAAAACACTGGTTTCAATTTGTTTTATTTGTACTTCGACGCTTTGAAGCAGACCGCTGTCGCGAACAGGCAGGTTCCCTGACCTACACGACCCTGTTTGCCGTAGTGCCGATGCTGACGGTTTTTCTGGTAATTATATCTTCCATTAAAGCCCTAGAACCTGCACGGCAGCAACTGCAGCAGCTGATCTATAGTAATTTTTTACCTAAAACCACCATTGCCTTTGATAAGGCTCTGAATGCCTTTACTGATAAATCCAGCAATTTAACCATCATTGGTATTCTGTTTTTATTTGTTACTACGGTATTAATGCTCAGCAGTATCGAAACGGTGTTTAACCGCATTTGGCGCGTGACTGAAACGCGGGGCGGGATTATGGGCTTTATGCGTTACTGGACCATCATTTCGCTAGGGCCGATTTTATTGGGCAGTGCGTTTGTGATTTCTTCGACCGTGGCATCTATGAGCATTCTCAGCAATAACTTTGCTGGTTATGAGCTGGATGGTGCCTTTGTCCTCTGGGCGATTTCATTTTCTTTGACTGTACTCGGATTTTTCATTTTGAACTGGACCATCCCGAATCGCAGTGTACCGCTTAAATCTGCCTTTATTGCCGGTCTGTTTAGTGCCGTGGTGTTTGAGCTGCTGAAAAACCTGTTTGGCTATATCATGTCAAATTTCACCAGTTACGAAATCGTCTATGGCGCTTTCGCCGCCGTACCGATTTTCCTACTCTGGATTTATCTGTCGTGGATTATTGTGTTATTGGGCGTTGAAATCAGTTATGCCCTGACGGCGTTTGAATCTGGTCAGGACAATAAACGCCATCCCATCGTCATGCTGCTGGATCTGTTAGAACTCTTTTATAAAAAGCAAAAAACTGGTGAAAGCATCAGTGAAGCACAAGCGCTTGAAGTGCTGGGTCGGGATGAAATTGGCCGCTGGCCGAGCTATGTCGCCATGTTTGAAAAGCAGAATCTGATCAAACGCACCGATGAGAATGAATATGTGCTGGTTCGTGATCTGGATCAGGTCAGCTTCTGGAATTTTTATCTGCAATTACCCTATCCACTGCCACGCAAAAATCATCTTACCAATGCCCAGACTGATGATATCTGGATGCAAAATTTCTCACCTAGATTACAGGAAACCGATCAATATCTGGAAGAAAAGCTCAGTTTTCCATTGTCCGAACTGTTCCGACATAAATAAAAAAAAATCCTCTCGCTTGAGAGGATTTTTTAAATATTATAGGTGGATTTCCAACAAACAATCGCACCCACGCTTACCAAGGCAGTCCCGATCCAGAAACTGAGTTCGGGCCTGACATCCAGAATCAGCATTGACATGACCGAAGAAAGAATTGGCATAAAATAGGTGGCTAAAATCAGCACCTTGATATTGCCAAACTGCATGCTCTGATTCCAGTTACTATAGGCGATGCCAATCAGACTGCCTACCACCGCAATTCCCAGCCATAGCTTGAATGTGGGCATGATAAAAGGTTCGTTTAATCCTAAATGTAAGAACCATAAGCTAATTACAGCGACCAAAAAGAAAATCGGTACACCATTTTGTCCGCGGCCATAGGTCCTAGTTAGAACGCAGTAGCAAGGCCATAACAAAGCGCCGAGAAAGGCAAAGCCGTAGGCCCAAGGATTTTCAGCTAAAGCCTGCATAAACTTCGGCAGATTAGTGATTTCTGGATTGACCACCAGCATCAGTCCCATCACAGCGAGCAGAAAGCCTGGAATCACCCAGAGGCGAGCCTGCAACTGTCGGGCAAAAATCGAAAAAACAATCATCAAGGGTGGCCACAGATAATTGATCATGGCAATCAGCATCACCTGTTCACGATTATCCGACCATGCCACAGCAACCAGAAATAGAATCTCATAAGCCACAAATAAAGCGCCACAACCGAGCAGATAACGCTTGGACATTTGCGTGATTTTTGGAAAGCCGGTGAACGCAAAAATCGCCAGACTGCTAAAACTATAAATTAAAGCAATCCCCTGCACTGCACTGGTGGATTCAGTAATCAGTTTCACTACAGCGACTAGACTGGCCCAGATCAGAATGGAAGACAGGCCAATCCAGGTCGCTAAATTTACAGACCAGTTTTTCATACTTGCTCTTGAATAGTTTTATTGATATTCGGTTTTTTCAGCCATCCCTGCAAACTCACCAGAATCACGCCCAACATCACCATACAGGTACCGATAATAAAATTGATTTCGATATGTTCATCCAGAATCAGCACCCCGAACAGCATGCCGAATACAGGGGTCAAAAAGGAAAATACCCCCAACCGTGATGCCAGATAATGTTTCAGCATCCAGAACCAGATCAGATAACTGGCAAAGGAAATCAGTACGGTATGAAAAATCAGACTGGAAATAGACAACACCGTCCATTGAATAGCTGCTTGCCCAGTCAGAACAGCCAGAGGCAATAACAGGATTCCACCCATCAATAATTGATAGAACAAAGTCTGGGTTGCAGGTGCTTCAGCCAGCCGGCTCAGACGTACACTGACTGTGGTGGCTGCCCAGAATACGCCGCCAAGCAAGGCCAGAAAATCTCCCCACAAGGCATCAGTCTGTAGACCTGACCCCGTTTGTGGACGTAACAGAAAACTGACTACAATTCCGCTAAAGGCGAGAAATATTCCGCCCCATTGCACAGCAGACAAACGCTCTGCCGGCAATTTCCAGTGCAAACCCAAAGCCACAAAAATCGGTGCGGTATAGAGTAAAACAATCGTATGCGAGGCTGAGGTATAACGCAGTGCCTCACCAATCAGATAGAATTCGGTTGCAAACAACACACCGACCAGCAATCCTGCAGGTAAATAGCGTGCATTCCACAGTTGACGGCGTACGCTTTGCTGAATCAAGGGATAAACCATCAGCGCAGACAAGGCTGAACGCAAGGCAATTTGCATCAGGGCTGAAATATCATTCGCGGCCCACTTCAGTACCACCTGTTGTAAACCCCACAACATACACAATACAAACATGATGGCAGATGCTTTGGCATCTAATGCCTGACGCTGGCTCACATACGGTCCTGTTGCTCATTTGGAAGGTACACTATAAAAGTGTCAGAAATAAAAGATATACTTCAAAACAGACAAATGATGGTGTTATTCAGGCAATTTCGGTGATGCATAAAAAAATCCAAGCAGATTCAGCTTCGCTCAAGCAACTTCCGACCCATGATCTGATTAAAGCACCTCTGTGGATCAGCTTCAGGGAGGATCCTGCGCAATCTGTTTATCCGCTACATGGCCATGCCTGGGGAGAATTTGTCTATGCTTTTCATGGAGTGATGGAAGTGAATATTAATCATATAAATTATGTGACGCCTTCACCTCACGGCATCTGGCTCCCACCGAATTTAGAGCATCGTGGTCTGAACCGTACCGCAGTTTCTCATGGCACTCTGTATGTGCATGAATCACTTTGTAGCCAACTGCCCACTCAACCGGGCATCCTGCTCAGCGCCCCCTTGGTCACTGCTTTATTTACCCACCTGAAACAACTACATCAGCAAGACCATCCAGCATTCGAGGATTCAGCTGAATATCAACGTCTGCTACAGGTACTGCTCGATCAGCTCCAGCAAGCCCAACTGGTCAGCAGTTATTTACCGCATTCAGAACATGCATTGCTGAAACAGATTTTAGATTATTTACATCAGCATCTGGCAGATCAGAGCTCGCTGCAGCAACTGGCAGAACGCGTCAATTTAACCGAGCGGACGCTAGCGCGATATAGCCAGAAAGAACTGGGAATGTCACTACATGAATGGCGGCAACGCCTGAAAGTGATGCAGGCCATGTCTTTATTAAATTCAGGTCATAGCGTTGAAAGCATTGCCTTTGATCTGGGCTATGCCAATGCCTCGGCATTTATCAACATGTTTAAACGCTGGATGGGAAGCACCCCTGATCAGTTTCGCAAGCGTTATACTGTTAATGATTAAAATTATGCATATGAAAAAGGAGCCCATTGGCTCCTTTGATTCAAAATCTTGGTTATTTCACAAAAGTCGTCCAGACATAATCCTGAGCCTGCCCCTTCAGCGTCATTTTCAGTTGATCGCCTGAATGCAATGCCGCAACACCTGCCGGGGTACCGGTCATCACCACATCCCCTTCTTCCAAAGTAAAGACCTGACTGATGTCAGCCAGCAAGGTCGCAATATCAAAAATCAATAAAGCGGTATTACCTTTTTGACGCAGCTCATCATTGACTTCAAGTGTGTAATGCACATCTTTCCAGTCAGTGACTACATCGGCGACAGGCACCCAGTCCGACAGCAGACAAGAGCCATCAAAGGCTTTGGCACGTTCCCAAGGCTGGCCTTTTTTCTTGAGATCATCCTGTAAATCACGCAAAGTTAAGTCCAGACCTAAAGTCACCGCACCCACAGCTTCAAGTGCTTTCACAGGATCGCTTTCTTTGCTTAAAGTCCGGTCAATACGCAAGCTGAGTTCACATTCATAATGACAATTGCCCCATTCCGGATTCCACTCAATGCCTGCTTCGAGCGAACTTAAGGCACTCGGTGGCTTGATAAACAATACCGGACGATCAGGGATCGCATTGCCGAGTTCTTTGGCATGATCGGCATAACTGCGACCCACACAAACGATTTTGGATGGACGTGTGCTCATGATCAAAACTTCCCTTTTCCTTTTATAGATATCTGAATTATTTTTTAAATGTATGCTCGAACATACTCTGTTCAGTGCCGTCCTTAAATGCACGCTTCGGCACAATAACCACGGTACGGTTTTTCAATTCCAGCATATAAGTCAGTTTACCAACAGCAAAATTCTGCACTTCGCTATATGGCACCAGCTTGCTACGATCATTGGTAAAAATTTCCGCATAGTCCTGATACAAATCAATACCCTGTTCGCTTTTACCAAACTGATATTTAACAAACTGGCGTTTAAACATCATCGGCAGGAACCAGTAACGCATGATGCCTTGCAGGATCAGGAAGAATGCACCCAAAGCCACGTAATAACGTCCAACGCCATCAAAGCCCATCGAGAAACCCCAGATGATGATCCCGATACTGACCAAAGGGGTCAGAAAACGTGAAATCTGCTTTTTACCAAACGTCGCCAGGGCAAAACCATCCTGAGATTCTTCTAAAGTCAGAAAATAACGGGTCGATAAAGTCGGTGCTGACTCAGTCATAGCATAGCATCACATCAAAAATAAAATCTTGCCCAATACTATACCAAAATATCCATAGCGCTTATGGCCTGTCGCATCAATTACATAACTTTGCTTTGGAAATACGTGCATTTGGTTTTAAATAAACAGCAATTAAAACAAAAAATACGCAACAGGATGTTGAATGAAAGAATTAAAGCAATGCATGCTCATCGGTGTTTGTTTGGCAGTTTCTGTCCCAGCACTGGCCAAGATTATTCCCTGGAATGCCGAAATACCAAGCAGTCTGAGTGCTTATCAAGGCAATGCCCAGCAACTGGCAGAATTAACCGGCGAGCGGATTCTGATTTATGCGCATCCAACCAGTAAAACCCAGCTTCCCACCTTAAACAGTAATGCAGCCAGCAAGACACAGTTTTATAGTGCGGCTGTGGTATTACCGGTAGCTGAAGCTCAGGTCGAAAAATTGCTGCGCCATTATCCGAATTATGTCGGCCTGTTTCCGACCTTAAAGTCGGCCAAAGTGCTGGAGCAGCAGGGTTCGATTCAGCAGGTTAAATATCAGGTTCATATCCCGACCCCGATTCCAGTCTTGAACTTTAAAGAAACCGTAGTGATGCAGCATCATCTGGGTGAAAACAGCATCAGCACCTTAATTATTGATGCGCCAATTCCCTATGGTGCGGGAAAACTGGAATGGTTTGCACTGGGTCCGCATAAAACGCTGGTGACTGTCACCCAATGGGGCGACCTGAATCAGCCCAAAGGCTTTTTATTCAGTAAAATCCTGAATGCGCTGCCTGAAGCCAAACTCGGCATTCCGCCGAGTACCAATGCATTTCTACTGGAAGCACTACAACAGCGCTTTGAAACCGATCATACAGCGGCACTAGCAACTCCAATTCCGCAGATGAGATTCAACCCTCAACAGCTACAAAAAATTGCCCAGATCAGCCAAAAATCAGGGCAACCGGTCAGTTTCATTTTACCGAGCTATCAGGTCAAAGAAGGAAAAGCCTCAGAAAATTTAAGATTTAGCAGCACCTATCAATATTTTGCGCATCCGGTCGAAAAATTGCGACCGTGGTTAGCGGCTGAAGCGACGCAGCAGCTTTTTCCTCGGCAGATCAAGAAAGTCGAACTGAATTCGGTCAATACTCAGAATATAAATGCCAACTATAAGGTGTCGGTGGGTTTGGGCGTGATTCAGATCCCGTTTAATTTTAAGATGCATTTTTACCAACCTGATTCCCTGCAAAACCAGTTCAATGCCAATGGCGGTGACTTGAAGTTTGTGAAAGGTGGTATGCGCTTATTGCCGCAGTCACAAGGTACCTTATTTCAAATCACCAGCAGTATGAAAATTCACGATCAGGCGCCGTTCTTATTAAGAGCCATGCGTAGCATGCCCTATCATGATATTTTACCAGCAGTGGGTGGTAATACCGTTTATGCACTGAAAGTACAGCAGAAATTAAGATGAGCAGGAAGCAGAGAGTTATTGGTTTTTTATATGAAAAATAGTTAAAAATCACAGACGTAAAAAAACCGCATCAACGTGCGGTTTTTTCAGAATTCTTATCAAGATTGGTGCGCTCAGAGAGATTCGAACTCCCGACCCCTTAGTTCGTAGCCAAGTGCTCTATCCAGCTGAGCTATGAGCGCGACGTCTTGATGGGGTGCATTATACGAGCTTTTTCAGTCTTGTTAAGTGTTTTTTAATAAAATCACAACTGAATGTACAGTAATTAAACGATGTATCAAAATTTATAGTTTTCTGCTGAAAATTTCTGCGGATTTAGAGCTAAAAACACTTAATTAATTCAATCAAGAGGCTTGTATTTTCCAAAAATTCCATCACTACGCAATGGGTCAGCCTTAAGTATTCTTAACCAGGTATTCAGCCAGAATAGAATTCAAATATAAAACGACCATCATCCTTGTACACTTTATCACTCGCCTATTGTTCCAGTCTTTACTTCTCCTGTCCTTTGATAATGCGTAAACACAATACCATTTGAGCTGGCCAGATGATCTATCAATTGAAAAGCGGCGGGTATTGATTCATGGCTAAACAGGCGTTTGCCAACACCGAGTATAATTGGAAAAGTCAGCAGACGAAGTTCGTCCACAAGCTCATATTTGAAAAGTGTCTGTACGACTGCAGCACTACCATACACGCGAATATCCCCCTCTCCCGATGCTTTAAGATTGATTATCTCATCAATGCTTTTCAGAAAAAGGGTATTTTACCAGTCGGAATGCTCCAGACTAGTAGAAAGAATATATTTATTGACGTCATTGATTCCCGGCCAGTCTTCAGTATGTGTGGGCCAGTAAGATTCAAAAATCTGAAAAGTATGTTTCCCTAAAAGAATATCGGAGGGCTGCATCCATTTTTGCATAATGACATCAAATGCCGGATCAGGTTCCGCATTAAAATACGGCGCCACCCAGCCACCATATTGAAAGCCACCAGATATATCTTCTTCTGGGCCGCCGGGCCCCTGCATCACGCCATCGAGGGTCAAAAACTCCTGGACAATGATTTTTCTCATCACGACTGCCTTTATTTTTATTCACTCGCCTGAGACTTATTTTTAGCATGTAATGTCTGGTGTTTCTGTAAATTTTAGGCACAAAAAAACCGCAACATGTGCGGTTAATTGTTCAAGTTGGTGCGCTCAGAGAGATTCGAACTCCCGACCCCTTAGTTCGTAGCCAAGTGCTCTATCCAGCTGAGCTATGAGCGCGTAACTTGTGTGCCTAGGTTGGCAATACGTTTTTTCTGCTTAACTTACTTGGTGCGCTCAGAGAGATTCGAACTCCCGACCCCTTAGTTCGTAGCCAAGTGCTCTATCCAGCTGAGCTATGAGCGCGCGACGTAAGTAAGCGTGGCGGTGAGAGAGGGATTCGAACCCTCGATACAGTTACCCGTATGCGTCCTTAGCAGGGACGTGGTTTCAGCCACTCACCCATCTCACCGTAACGTGCGGCCATAATACAAATTTCGGCATGGCACTGCAAGCGCAGCATCAAAAAAAAGTGCATATTTTTGCTCGTTTAAATACTTTTTAAGCAATTCCTCGATTTTTCGTGCATTTTGATAGTAAAAAAACTGTATAAATTTCCAGTTATCGAAAATTAACAGAAAATTGAAAACTTAAATGGATTATTGCAATCATTTACGTGCAGTCTGCGCACACATGTTTTATGCTAAACCTATCTCCTAAGATAAATTTAAAGACATGATGAAAAACTGGGTCGATCCTGAAGCAAAAGCTGAAGCCGAACGTTATGACAACCCTATCCCTAGCCGCACGCTCATTTTAGAAACCATCGAAAAGAACAATGCCCAGTCCCATGCAGACCTGGTCGAACATTTTGAAATTGCAGATCAAAAAAGTATTGATGCCCTGAGCCATCGTTTAATTGCGATGGTGCGTGACGGGCAACTGATGAAAGACGGCTACAAGTTTCAGATTGCCGTCGAGCAACCTGAATCCGAAGCGACGGTTTATATCAATTCCCGGGGGATGGGAACTGCCAACATTTCCGGCCAGGACGACCTATTACTGGCTGAGCGTGAACTGCGCCTGGTCTTTAATGGTGACCGCGTTAAAGTGCGTCAGACTTCGGTAGACCGTAAAGGTAAGGCCTGGGGCTATATTACTGAAGTTGTGCAGCATCGTGTCAAACAGATCATTGGTAAAGTGTCAGAGTATGATGGTGAATACTTTATCCAGCCAGCCAACCCGAATGCACATCAGCCAATTACCCTTGAAAAAGAACTGATTGAACACGCCCAAGTCAATCTGGGTGATTCGATTCGTGTGGCGATTGATACCTATCCGACCCGTGAAGAATTCGCAACTGGACATATTGTACAGTCCATGGCGGATAAGGCTGATACTGAAATCATCATTCCACAAACCATTTTAGAATATGGTTTGCCTTATGAATTCCCGGAAGAAGTTGTTAAAGAAGCCGAGAGCTTTAAAGAACCAACGGCCAAAGACCATGAAGGTCGTGTGGATCTGCGTGATTTAGCCTTAGTTACTATTGACGGTGAAGATGCACGTGACTTTGATGATGCCGTTTATGCCGAAAAACGTCCCGGCGGTGGTTATCGTGTAGTCGTAGCCATTGCCGATGTCAGCCATTATGTGCGTCCAGGCAAACCGCTGGATGATGAAGCGCAGGAACGCGGGACGTCAGTCTACTTCCCGCACTTTGTTTTACCGATGCTGCCTGAAGCATTGTCGAATGGCCTGTGTTCGTTAAATCCGAATGTTGACCGCCTATGTATGGTCTGTGATTTAAAACTGTCACGTGCTGGCCGTGTTACCGGTTTTGAGTTCTATCCATCTGTTATGCATTCCAAGGCACGTTTGACCTATGATCAGGTCGCACAGTATCTGGAAGGTGACAGTCAAGCCATTACCGAAGACCGTAAAGTTCGCAAGTCGATCAACACCCTGTTCCAGCTTTATCAAGTTCTTAAAGGTTTACGTGCTGAACGTCATGCCATGGAATTTGAAACTGTTGAAACTTACATGACCTTCGACGAACTGGGTGGAATTAAAGAAATTCTGCCGCGTAGCCGTAATGATGCACATAAGCTGATTGAAGAATGTATGTTGTTGGCCAACGTGGCAGCCGCAGAATATGCATTGAAAAATGAAATGCCAATGTTGTACCGCGTGCATGAGCCACCTGAGTTCTCACGTATCCAGAAAGTCCGTGACTTCGTCAAGCTGCTGGGTTTGAATTTCCCGGAACAGCCGACTCAGAAAGATTATCAGGCGGTGATTGAAGCGACCAAAGAACGGATTGATGCACCAAGTATTCATGCCGTGTTATTACGCTCCATGATGCAGGCTTACTATGGTGCGAGTAATGCAGGCCATTATGGTCTGGCTTATGAAGCCTATACACATTTCACTTCACCAATTCGCCGTTATCCGGATCTGTTATTGCATCGTGCCATCAAGGCACATTTAAATAACAAGCCATCTCCGCTTTCAGGCGGTGCTTTAGATGAAGCTGGTGACCATTTCTCTGCCACAGAACGTCGTGCAGATGAAGCGTCGCGCTCGGTGACGACCTGGTTGAAATGTCATTATATGCAGCAGCATCTGGGCGAAGAATTTGTCGGCATTATTAGTGCAACGGCAGAATTTGGCCTGTTTGTCACGTTAAAAGATCTGTATGTCGATGGTATGGTGCATGTCAGCCAGCTAGGTGATGACTTCTTTGTCTTTGATCAAAGCAGCCAGAATCTGATCGGCCAGAACCGTGGTCAGGTCTTTGGTCTGGGTGATGAAGTCAAAATCAAGGTTGCCGGTGTCAATCTGGAAGAACGTAAGATCGATTTTGAACTGGTGCAACAACTCAGTCATGCCGGCCGTGCAGTTCGTGCCCGTGCACCGCGCGTGAGTGAGAAAAAACCAGTATCACGTCCAGCAGCGACAGAAGAAGTGTTTGGCAATAATGAACGTGAATCTAAATCCAACTTGAGCGCCGATGGAGAACAACCCATACGACGCAAAAAAGGAAAAGGAAAACCCAGCTCTTACAGTAAAAAGTCTGCTAAACCATCTGCAGGAAAGTCTGAAGCAAAGGTTAAAGATAAAGTAAAGAAAAAGGCCAAGGTCAAAAAGAAAAAGTCGAATGCAAAAGCCAAGACTGAATAATTTTTGATGGTTTAAAAAGAGCGCTACGGCGCTCTTTTTTCTTTTAAACCTTATCCAGAATAAATACGATTAGAGTAAAAATACTTACCGCATCGAATCATCAACTTAGATCAGTCTGATCAGGTACCTTCCCTATTTCTAAACAAAACTGACAGGAAAACTGCCTCCTATTTTGATCTACACTCAAGCAGTGAAATTCAAAGATCTGCAAAGACATATTTCCTATTTCTTTGAAACAGACTATGGAATTCTGCCTATTCTTAAACTATCTGTTTCGGAGTTTCAGCGAGCAACACCAATCAGTTGAACTATAACTCAACATTAGTAAAAGTAGCTTGGACATCATTGTGAACGAGATTGAATAAATCTCGATACCTCCTGCTTCAGAATAAATCACCGGTCAAGCTTGATTTCTCGATCAAGAAGCCTTACTTCTAGAACTAACACTGAAAATTAATTTGGCAGACCGACATGACTTTAGAAAAGGCAACTTTGCCTGTTCCGCAATTTGATCAGATTACGCTGGCTGAGCTAAAACAAAAAATTGAAAGCTGTATCGCTGAAGGGCAAAAGTTCCTGAATGAACTTACCGAAACACCTACTTCAGTACAGGAGCAGCTGGCTACTCTTGAACATGTCGACACACTTGAAAACAATATGAGTGAGTCTTGGGGCATCCTGTCACATTTAAATGCCGTGATGAACAATGCCGAAACCCGTGATGTCTATCAAGCACTCTTACCGGGTCTTAGCGAATACTATACGCAACTGGGTCAACATACGGCGCTCTATCAGACCTATCAGCATATTTATGATGCGTCGATTTATAATGAACTGCCGGCAGCGCAGCGAAGCGCCATTAAACTGGCCTTACGTGATTTCAAACTGTCTGGGGTGGCATTAGAGGGTGAAGCGAAAAAACGTTATGCGGAAATTTCGGCTCGTCTGTCCCAATTATCATCCGACTTCTCCAACCATGTACTGGATGCGACTCAGGCCTATTTCAGACCGCTAAATGAAGAGGAGTTAGCGGGTCTATCTACCAGTAATATTGAGCTGTTAAAACAATATGGTCAGCAACGTGAACTGGATCAACCGGTGGCTACGCTGGATTTCCCGTCTTATCTGGCGATCATGACCCATTCAGAAAATCGTCCTCTGCGTGAAGAACTCTATAAAGCTTACACCACGCGTGCGTCAGATCAGGCTGAACAGAGCGAGTTTGACAATACTGCATTGATCGAAGAAATTCTCAGTCTGCGTCTGGAAATGGCAAAACTGCTGGGCTTTAATAATTATTCGGAATTGTCCTTAGCCAGCAAAATGGCACCAAGTGTAGAGGCAGTAGATGAATTCTTGCATGAACTGGCAGAACATGCCCGCGCACCGGCAGAGCAAGAAATTGCTGAACTGAAAGCGATTGCTGCTGAAGATGGCATCCGTGATCTGCAACCTTGGGACAGCGGCTATTATTCTGAAAAGCTGAAAATACAGCAATTTAACCTGTCACAGGAAGCGCTGAAACCTTACTTTCCTGCACCGAAAATCCTGCAAGGTCTGTTCAGTATTGTGAATCGTCTGTATGGCATTCAGGTGATTGAACGTGAAGCGCCTGTATGGCATCCGGATGCACGTTATTTTGAACTGGAAGATCAGGGTCAGGTGATTGGCGGTTTCTATTTTGACCTGTATGCACGCCAGGGCAAACGTGGCGGTGCCTGGATGAGCGGTTTCCGTTCCCGTATGCAGACCAGTGATGGCCTGCAAAAACCGATTTGCTATATGGTCGGTAACTTTACTCCACCTGTCGGCAATCGCCCTGCACTGCTGACCCATGATGAAGTCATCACCTTGTTCCATGAATTTGGTCATGGCCTGCATCATATGCTGACAGAAGTAGACAATATTGCCGTGGCAGGTACCCATGGCGTGGCGTGGGATGCGGTCGAGCTGCCAAGCCAATTTATGGAATTCTGGGCTTGGGATCAGGAAAGTCTGGATCTGCTCAGCGAGCACATAGAAACCCAAGAATCTTTGCCGGCTGAACTGCTGAAAGCCCTGCTGGATGCACGTTTCTTCCAGTCTGGCATGCAAACCCTGCGTCAGCTTGAATTTGCCCTGTTTGACCTGAGTATTCACCGAGCCAATCCGGCTTTAAATGCAGCACAGGTTCAGGCTACTTTGAATGAGATCCGTGAAAAATATGCGGTTCTACCGACCACCGACTATAACCGTTTCCAGCACAGCTTCAGTCATATTTTTGCCGGTGGTTATGCAGCGGGATATTATTCCTATAAATGGGCCGAAGTTTTGGCCAGTGATGCCTTCGACCGCTTTGAAGATGAAGGTATTTTTAATACCACTACCGGAAAGCAGTTTCGGGAAAATATCCTCGCAGTTGGCGGAAAAGACACAGCACTTGACGCATTTATCAATTTCCGCGGACGCGAGCCAAAAATAGATGCATTGCTGCGTCATCAAGGTTGGACGAACCCCTCTAAAAACGCTTAAACTAGCTTTTTAAGTTGATCACAAGGTGAGTATGATGACCATTAAACGTCGTTTCATTGCAGGCGCAAAATGTCCAAAATGTCAGGCGTTAGATCGCGTTGTCATGCTGACCTCTGGTGAAGATGAATGGATCGAATGTATTGAATGTGGTTATGAAGAAAATCGTCCCACACATGTTGATCAACCAGAAACACCAGCTGTTCCAGATGAAGTTGGCGTGATTCAGTTTAAACCTCGTTCAGTAAAATAAAAATCAAGGTTCAAGCTATGTCAGTAGAACAAAGAAATAACCCCAAACTTTTAATGGGGATTATGGGGGCTTTAGTTACTGTCGTTGCATTGGTATTGCTATATCAGTGGTTGAATGCCTCTTCCGGTGAAGCGGAACGCATACATCAGGAAGATATCGCGGCTGTTCCGGCAGCAAAACCTGCGGCGAAAACTGAAGAAGATACGGCGGCAGCGAAAGCACCTGAGACGATCGAAACTAAAGCACTGGTATCAAATCAGCTGTCAGATGCACCAGTGCCGGAGAATGCCAGTTTGGCCAAAGAAGAAGTGGCTAAATTAGATGACATCCAAGTTCAGCTCAATGAACAAAAAGCCACACTGGATGCGCAGCATAGCGATGCCGACCAGTTGATCCAACTGAAAGAGGAACAGATCAAGTTACTTGAAGCACAACTTGCTCAAAGCCAGTAAATCTCGACAGCATTTCAGCTAGAATATCGTCAGATCTTCTAGCTCAGTTGTTTCCATGTCTGCCCCAGCCGCTCCGCATCTGCTTAAAGCCATTCTGTTACTGACCTGCTCTGCTTTTCTCTTTTCAGTCATGGGCGTCTGTATCCGTTATGCCTCAACAACAGTTGATAATGCTACCGTGGTCTTCTTTCGCAATTTTGTTGGGCTGTTTATTTTCCTGCCTTTCATTTTCAATAAAGGCATTGGTTTTTTCAAAACTGAAAAACTATGGATGCACACCTGGCGTGCTGTGGTCGGGCTGATTGCCATGTATGGCTTCTTCTACGCGATTGCCCACTTAAAACTTTCCAATGCCATGGTATTTACCTATTCCTCTCCGATTTTTATCCCGTTGATTGCATGGCTATTCCTTAAAGAAAAAATCACGGCCAGCATGCTAGCTGCTGCTGGGATTGGTTTCATTGGCGTACTCTGTGTGGCCAAACTAGATTCGGGTTTATTTAACCTGATGTCGGTCATTGGCTTGAGTGCCAGTTTTCTGGCAGCGATGGCTTTTGTCACGGTACGGGCGCTGACCAGAACCGAGTCTCCGGAAAAAATCGTATTTTATTTCTGCTTTATTGGCACCCTTATTTCAGTGATTCCGATGTTCTGGCTATGGCGACCTTATACCCTGACAGAACTCAGCTATCTGATTACTGCCGGTATACTGGCCAATTTCAGTCAACTGTTTATGTCCAATGCTTACAAGCTGGCTCCGGCAGGACAGATTGGGCCGGTCAACTATGTGGCGATTTTCTTTGCCGGCATGTGGGGATTTCTGTTCTGGCAGGAAGTTCCAGACCTTTATAGCCTGATTGGGCTGGGGCTGATTTTCTGTGCGATTCTACTGTGTAGTCCAATTCTGCAAAAACGCCTGAATTCATCCAAGATTTGATCAAGATTCGAAATCAAAGCAATAAAAAAGCACCCGAAGATGCTTTTTTATTGCTTTTCTTTTATTGATACCAGCCGAACAGCTTAAAGATATAAGGCACATAGGCAATGATCAGCATCGCAGGCAGCAATACAATCACCGGCAAAATCCAGCGTTCATAACGGTAGTAGAAAGACAGGTGTCGTACTTCTGCATCCGCTTCGGCCACTTCAGCATCGCCAATTGACTGTCTGGCCAGCAGATGATTCAGTGCAACCGGTGGCGTCACATAACCCAGCTCAAAACCAATCAGAGTAATCATCCAGAAATGTACCGGATGAATGCCATATTGATAGGCCACTGGCGCAACGGTCGCCGAGATCAGAATCACTGCGCCAAATGGATCCATAATCATCCCGACAAAAATCATCAAGCCGACAATCAGTGAAATCACCAGAATGGTACTACTAATATCGGTCGGGAAGGCTTCCATAATTTCAATACGTTCTAGCAAGCCACCAACACTTACCGAGAGTGCCATCAGGATGACCAAGGCACCAATATGGCCCACCGTCTCACTGGTCGAAATATGCATAGACTTCCAGAAACCGACATGACGCAAAATTTCAGTCGCTTTTGAACGCTGCACAGTATGATCAACAGCCAGTTCTTTGCCTGGTTGTTCACTATGTTCAGCCTCACGATATTCTGCATTGGCTGCGGCACCGGCTGTCGCCAGTTCAGGTGCCGATCTTGAGTTTAAAGTTGCGGTCAAAGTTTCATCCCAATCCCCCACTGCCGGCAACGGCGCAGGTTCATGACGCAACTTGTCGAACAAGACAATCATCAGCAGGATGACTGGCATCATCACTGGTGCGGTAAATTCATTCAGGTCAGTCGACAAGGCATATTTATAGAATAACCAGATCAGAATGAAAATCACGATATATGGAATAATCGCAATGAAGGCGCGACCGGATTGAGGAGCAGCCACAATAGGTGCAGCAATCCGGAATTTGTTTTCTGCAAAGAACAGGGAAATTACCAGGAATAAAGTCGAACTGAGCAGGAAGACATAAATCCCGTAGTGATAGAGTAAGTCGGTGGTCACTTCTTTATTCAGTGATGCCACAACGACAATCAGCAAGCAAGGACGTAAAACCACGCCCAGTGAACCAGACATTGCAGTGGCGGCCAATGCAAACTGACGGCGTCCGCCCGCATTCCAGACTTCCTTATAAATAATCGCACCTGCGGCAATTACGAAAATCCCTGATGCTCCGGTATAGGCGGTCGGTAATGCAGCTGCCAGCAAGATTAACCAGGTCAGGGTTTCAGGGGCCAGATTCCATGGACGCAGAATATTCAGGAACATGTCCACGACACGGGTCTGTTTCAGCAACATACCGGCCCAGATAAACAAGGCCAGATTTAGGAAAATACTGGAAAACTCTACCAATTGACCGAGGTAAATCCCCTGTCCCATTGGATAGTCCATAAAGAAGGTGAAATTTATTCCGGTGGTAATAGCCATATAGGCATATAGCGGTACACTCAGAAAGGCCAGACCAAAACTGCCGCCCTCACGCGTCGGTTTCGGTTGTTTGATCACCTGATACAGGCTGATCAAAGTGAGTGCGCTGAACAGAATCATCCACAACCAGTAGATGTACTTCATCTCCCCCATCGGCACGCCCGAGTTCAATACGGACTGATATTGGCTATAGGATGAAAATGCCAGGAAAGCATTAGCGACCAGCATGGCGACCGAATAAACTTTAAAGTCGATACGCGTGCTCGGGCTACGCAAACCAATATGATGGGTTTTTAGAGTGGCACTGATCGCAGCAAAGACCACCATGATGACCAGAAGCAAAGCCCGGTTTTCCGTACCAAACTTAAAGATGCCAAAGAAAGAAGTTTCAAAGGTCCGATAAGCCCGAATACTTGGATGGGCTTCCACATGTTGAATGGCTTTATCATAAAACAGGTAGGATTCTTCACAGACCTGTTGTGCCTGTAACACCGCAGCACGGACATCCGCTTCCGAACGCACCCCGAAGAAATCGGCATATTCATCGGCTGCATCGGCTTTCATCTGCTGCTGAACGCGTTGATCGACATTAATATTGCGTTCACATTGTGGACGCGTCGGCTCAGCCCTTAAAAATGAATATTGCATTCCTGTTGCCGGATCACCGTAAATACGCTCACCCATACGCAGCAACTGGCCGTGAATCATTTCCCCAGTGCCAATAATTAAAGTGAGCAAAAGTAAAACCAGCACGACGAAGGTCGAGATCCACTCTGTCCATATATAACGCAACAGACCTAATCCTGATCTGTTTTGATCATCATTTTGCATGTGTATTCCTATTTTTATTTTAGCGGCCTGATGCTTGGTCTAGGACGCTGATCTTCCCTTCTGCCCCGAAAATTCCTTTTCAAAGGTCAGGATCTTTATTCTATGTTTTGACTTTGCATGAAAATTGGCACAATAAAAATGACAATTTATATTTTCTTTTTGTATTTTCTGCCAAGTAAATTATTTATCTCTGCACTTTAATTATCCCGAAAATAATTGCTCACAATATAGATCAGCGCCAGAATCACGCCCCAAATCACCCCAAGTAAATGTGCCTCAACCAAAACCGGACTACCGATCAGCTGCGCCGTTCCGACATTGCCAATGGTGTTTTCCCAGACCAGTTTGGCAAAAATCAAAAATAATACCAGCGCCGCAAAGCCGCGTTCCCGCTTATACAGCAAATGTACACAGGCTACGGCGACATAGGCACCATGCAGCACGCCCGACAGGCCAGCATAGGCTTCAATATTGGGTAAGAAAAAATAAAAGCTTAAACTGATCAACGGTGGCAAGATCAGCAAAATGGCACAGAAATGCCAGACGGTAGCGCGTGGAAAAATGAAAGGTAAACAGATAAAGGCGAGAATGTTTAGAAAGTAATGAATCCAGCTCACATGTACCCAGTGCGCTGTCCAGAGTCGCCAGAATTCACCCAGCAGACTTTCTTGCCAGTAAATGAAATGATCGTGAAAAATTTGCAGACATGCAGAGAAAGAGACAAAAGCCGCTAGAAAAATAATTTTTCGTCGAAAATGTTGATCTAGCATCGGCCTGTTGTCCTCCCTGACCCTCTAGTTTGACTTCATCCCTGAAGCTTCATGCAGGGTATCTGCATTACAGATCCGCACTGAACAGATCATCGAGCTCAGAAGAGCTGTCGGATTCATCCCAGAAACGTTGCATGCCATCATCGCCACTGCGTATACCGGTATTTTCTGTCCAGTAACGATCCGATATGCCACTGACCATAATTGCAGCCATGCTGTCGATCAGCTTGAATTGCGGATTCACCGGTTTTTCCTCGGTACGTGCCTGAGCAAAGGTTTTTAAGGCATCCCGGACTTTGGCATCATCGCCACTGGCCTGAGCCGCTACGGCATACAAGGCATGAGATAAACGTACACCTTTTTGCTCACCAATTTGTGTAGATTGTTTTAATGTTTGGTAAGGGTCAGGCTTGCCTTCCCCTGCGCCTGGCAACAAAGTCCAGATCACCGCACGGGTGGCATTCGGCGCACCCCAGAATTTCGCGTTATCCAGACACACCATGCCACGCTCGACCACGGCAGCAATATCTTTCGGTACATGCACTGCACCACCCGAGTTAATATCATTGGTCATGGCCTGCAAGCCACTGAGCATACCCAACAGATAAACCGTTTGCTCGATATCACTGTTCATGCGTGGGCATTCTTCACCCAAGGCTTTTTGGTATTTCTTTTCATAACGGCTCTGGAACAGTTGATAACCGGTATATTGACGCTGTGCCGCCAGCGCCGCCCAGCGCTTCTGCTCGATTCGGGCATCTTGAGCTTCTGCCACCTGATTGGTTTTTGAAGCGCGTAAATAGCGTAACTCCGCTTCCAGCGCTTTTTGCTCGGCACAAATACCGGCAGCCGAATACATCAGCACGGCTACCCGGGTCGGATCCGCCCCCATTTCTTTGGTCGCCATAATGGCCGGTGTTAAAGAATTCCCTGAATTACACACCATTTCAGCATCATCCATCGCTAAAATCGGCGGGACAATATGGTTTTCGGTGAAACCCAGTGCAACATTGGCACCGGTTTTAATGACCTGAGAACACCCCGTCAAAACTGTTGTTGTTATTGCAATGGTCGCCATACCTTGGCATATTTTACGGACGCCTGACATTTTCCTGTCCTCTATAATTGTGATTATGTCCATCTTTCTGCTAAAGATATCAGAAGCATTTTGTGAATAAAAGAGTATTTACTCTAATTTAGACGAGACACTTTTTGCCATTAAATGGCCGCGCTGCAATTGACTGTATTTAGGAGAATCCCAAATTTTGGGCAAAAAAAAGTAGCATTGCGACGGTTCAGCACATGCTACTTATTAACTGTACAAGCAGAAAAATGATAAAACCCTGCTTGATTAAGATGAAAATTTATCCTTCAGCACCGATCCCGAATCGTCCGATCACCAGAGCCAAAACAATCGCTATAATCAGAAAAATCCACACTGGAAATTCCATCAGGGTTTCCCGTAGTTGCTGTCGGTGAGTTAAATGTACAGGCTGAAAATAAAACACAGGGAATAAATTGTCAGACAATTTCTCTAAGTCATGAATTAACCGTGTTTTTTGTCTAACAATAAAAATAGAAATTTGATCTAAATATTTGTTTTATAATTATTTTAATCAAATAATTAAAATGCGTTTATCTTACAACTAAATTAATTTAGTCAATAATTTTAAGTATTTCCATTGTTTGAAGGACAATTGATCACACCAGATCAGTAAAGGTCGCGCCTTGGCATGCTGGAAATACACCACAATATACGCCTGATGATCAATCACGTGACTAATACATACCCGACGGGTCGGTCGTGCTTTGGCGGTCAATGACCATTCACGTCCATCCAGATATTCAAACTGCTCAATCTGTGGCGTCTTGCGGTAAAACAGCTGATAAATCACCAAGCCTATGACAGCACACACTGCCCAAAGTGCAATCGGTAATAACTGATACAATAGATACATCAGCAGTGCAAAAATAAAAAACTGAAACGCCAATGCACACAGACTGCGTTTCAGCTTGAAGCAACGATTATCCATGAACGTAAAATTTAAGCTTCTTGATAAAATCTTTTAGTTCAGGACGCGGCGGCTCAGACACTTCCATAAACCAGTCCAGCAAATCCGGGTCTTCCTGCTCAACCAGCTCTGCAAACATCTGTTTTTCGAAAGGCTTGGCATTCAGATAATGGTTTTTTACGTAGGGATCAAAATATACATCCAGTTCTTTTAAACCACGACGCGCACGATAAATCACTTTACGCTCTTCTAGGCTGATGTCATCAGTCATCGAATTTCCCCAACTCGTTATAAACCCGAATAGTTTACCTGAAGCGCTGGCAGAATTTCGAGGGATTTCATAGAAATGACCAAAAGCATCAGCAGATTTAAGTCATTTGAACATTCCGCTCATTGCTGCTGATCTTGGCATGGCCTAAGTTAAACCAAACAGATCAAAATAAGGAATAACAAGATGCAGTCTGCAGCCATTCGCCCACTTGCCCCGATGCTGCCGCGCCAACTTTTTAGTACCGAGTATGAAGCTTTTCGCGAGACGGTCCGTAAATTTTATGAGAAAGAAGTCATTCCACATACCGAGCGTTATGAAAGTCAGCAACATGTGGATCGAGAGTTATGGAATAAAGCCGGTGAGCTTGGATTGCTCTGCGCGACCATGCCTGAAGAATATGGCGGCTCTGGCGTAGACCGGTTGTATAGCATGATTCTGATTGAGGAACAGGCCTATGCCGGAGATTCAGCGACCGGATTTTCGCTGCATTCAGATATCGTCGCCAATTATCTGCTGAATTTTGGCAATGAAGCTCAAAAACAGCAATGGCTTCCGAAAATGGCGTCTGGAGAA
The DNA here is from genome assembly GCF_024129855.1 of Acinetobacter lwoffii. Lineage (GTDB taxonomy): Bacteria > Pseudomonadota > Gammaproteobacteria > Pseudomonadales > Moraxellaceae > Acinetobacter > Acinetobacter lwoffii_L. The sequence goes on along the minus strand of NZ_JAMXXC010000003.1, from coordinate 244,078 downwards.
GTGGTCACCGCGATTGCCATGACCGAACCGGGAACCGGCTCTGACCTGCAAGCTGTGCGAACCTCGGCAGTACTCGATGGCGATGACTATGTCATCAACGGCTCCAAGATCTTTATTACCAATGGCTATCTCTGTGATATGGCGATTGTGGTTTGTAAAACGGGTAATAATGATAAAGGTTCAGCCAATCTCTCATTGATTATGGTCGAAGCCGAACGTACCGGTTTTAGTAAAGGCAAGCCCTTAAATAAAATTGGCATGAAAGGTCAGGATACCTGCGAACTGTTCTTTGATAATGTTCGGGTACCCAAAGAAAACCTGCTCGGTCTGGAAGGCATGGGCTTTATGATGCTGATGAAAGAACTGGCCTGGGAACGCCTGATTGTGGCGATTATCTGTCAGGCAGGCGCTGAAGCCGCTTTTGCCCATACAGTAAAATATACCCAGGAACGTCAGGCATTTGGCAAGAGCATCAGCCATTTCCAAAATACCCGTTTTAAACTGGCAGAACTACGTACCGAGATCGATGTGTGCCGCACTTATCTGGATCGCTGTATGGAGCTGCAACTCAAGCACGAACTAGGCATAGATGCCGCTGCTGCGGCCAAATACAAGATTTCAGAAATGTATAGCAAAGTCGTAGATGAATGTCTGCAACTGCATGGTGGTTATGGTTATATGCTGGAATATCCGATTGCCCGGGCTTATATCGACAACCGTGCCAACCGGATTTATGCGGGTACCAATGAAATCATGAAAGAACTCATCGCCCGTTCACTTTAAAATGGATGCATAAAAAAGGAGTCTCTCAGGACCACTGCTGTCCCATAGTTTGCTTTAAATAAAAAAACCTGAGTTCTAACAGTTAAAATATGAGTGCAAACAAACACTTTAACGACCAGGATTCAGGTTTTGTTACATCAGAATACCGTATTTCATGAGCTAATTAAACCTGTTGTGCGACAGGATTTTGAACAACTTGCTAAAGTACACCATGTTGGACAGAAATTTAAAGCGGCTTCCCGGTGGGATCAGTTTATTGCCATATTGATGTCTCAATTCTCTTGTAGGCAAAGTCTGAGAGATATTCAATCCAATTTGGAGTGCCAACAGGAAAAGCTAAGTCATCTCGGAGCAAAATCTATTCCCCAAAGCACACTGGCACGAATCAATGAGCAGCAGCCTGCTGCCTTGTATCAACAGCTATTTTACAAGTTGCTTAAATACTATGAACACTCGAAAGTAGCTCATAAATTTCGCTTTAAGAATCCCTTGTATTCCTTGGATGCCAGTCATATTGACCTGTCGCTTTCCTTATGTGAATGGGCCAAAGTTCACGACTCAAAAGCCAGCATGAAACTCAGCATAGGATTGAATCACAGCAATGATATTCCTGAGTTTGTTGCAGTTGAAAATGGCAAAGAAAATGACATGGTACAAGGCCGCAAATTCCAGTTTCCTGCTGGCAGCATTGTAGTTTTTGATAAAGGCTATGTCGATTACCAATGGTATGCAAATCTGACTGCTCAAAACATTGGATTTGTCACACGTTTTAGGCCTAAATCTGTGTATCAGGTGATCCAGCAACATCCAGTGCTTGAATCCAAAGGTATTCTAAAAGATGAAACCATTCAGCTGAATAGCGCACATGCCCTAAAAAGAAAAGCCCCAGTGTTAAGAAGAATTGAATATAGAGATCAGCAAAGTGGCAAGCACTTTAGCTTTCTCAGCAATAACTTTCATTTAGCCGCCTCCACCATTGCGGCGATTTATAAAGATCGTTGGAAAGTTGAGCTGTTCTTTAAGGCGATTAAGCAGAATCTCAAATTAAAAGCATTTCTAGGCCGCAGCAGGAACGCAATTCAGACACAAATCTGGATTGCGATGATCGCCTATTTATTGGTGAGTTTCGCTCAACATTTAGGGAAAACAGGTTGGACAGTTCAACGTTTACTCAGAATAATTCAAGTGAATTTGTTTGAAAGAAGAACTTTAAAAGCTTTATTTTCACCCGATAAAATACCCATAAAACAAAAGGAAGCTCAAATGAGCTTCCTTTTGTGAAAAATTGTGGGACAGCAATGCTCTCAGGACTCCTTTTTCTGTATGCAAAGATATAACTTTAAGAAACCAGACGCGGTTTATGCTTTAAAGCATTACTGTTTTTTCTAAATTTCAGTACACCATCTTCAAACGAAGCCTGTTTGAGCTCCTTACGGTCTGCCAGATAATTATTGCTGACTTTCCACGGAGCCTGTTTGCCTTGCTTTGGCATGACGTCTGCAGCCCGGGCAATATAACCCGAACTGAGACTGCCCATGACGGTATCCTGAAGCAATTCACTCTGATCTCCCTGAGGAATTACCTGTGCATAACCTTGCTGATCCATATAGTTCAACAGACGGCAAATATATTCTGCTGCAATGTCGACTTTAAGCGTCCAGGAGGCATTGATATAGCCAATAATCAGCGCCATATTCGGTATGTCACTGACCATGATACCTCTATACAGCATATGCTGAGAGGTATCGATAGGCTGACCATCCATCGTCGCCTGAATCCCGCCAAGAATTTGAATATTCAGACCGGTGGCAGAAACAATAATATCAGCATCCAGATGTTGACCTGATTTCAGCTGAATTCCCGTTTCGGTAAAGGTTTCTATCTGATCCGTTGCAACCGATGCCTGTCCTTCACGTAAAATTTTAAACAGATCTCCATCCGGCACCACACAAAGACGTTGATCCCAAGGTTCATAATTCGGGGTAAAGTGCTTCATATCCACTTTACCTTTCAGCTGGAGTTGCACCGATTTAAGCAAAAGCGATTTTAATAATTTTGGCTGTTTCTGTGCCAAAGCGTAAATCCCGCGCTGCATGCCGATATTACGCGCACGTGTCAGCTTATAGGCGACCTCCTCAGGCAGATATTTACGCATTTTTGAATAAATAAAATCGACCGAGGGTACAGAGGCAATATAAGTCGGTGAGCGTTGCAACATGGTCACATGTCCTGCTCCGCCTTTAACCATCGCAGGAACCAAGGTAATCGCGGTCGCACCACTGCCAATAATCACTACCTTTTTGCCTTTATAGTTTAAATTTTCCGGCCAATGTTGTGGATGAATAAACTCACCTTTGAATGCAGTTTGATTTGGAAACTCCGGCTGAAAACCCTGATCATAATTATAATAACCGGTACAACCCAGTACAAAGTTGGCGATCCAGATCTGCTTCTTACCGTATGCATCCTCGATCTCTACTGACCATTTGCAGGTTGTAGAATCATAATTGGCACTTAAGACCCGATGCTGAAAATGGATTTTCGACTGTAGCTTAAACTCATCCACCACTTCAGCTAGATAATTTTTGATGGATGCGCCATCGGCAAGCACGCTTTCTTTCTTCCAGGGTTTGAAATTAAAACCAAAAGTCGACATATCCGAATCAGAACGTATGCCCGGATATTTGAACAGATCCCAAGTTCCGCCAATACTTTCGCGGCGTTCAATAATCTCAAAAGAGCGTTGCGGACAATGTTTAGAAAGATGTGCTGCCAGACCAATCCCCGAGATCCCCGCACCCACAATTAAAATATCTACCTGCTTTTCCATGTTGTTCTTTTACCTAAGCGATGCTATCTGTTTTTATTAAATCACAAAACTGACAATACACAATGTCAAGTTCATTAAAAAGCCACTATTTTTTTATCTTTTCAGGCCAGATCAGTTATGTTGAACTCAATCACTTTAAATTAAAATATACAGGCATTAAAAAAGGCCGGTTTATTCAACCGACCTTTTCGAACAACTTGCGTTATTCTTCACGAAATTAGTTAACTTCGCGATCTACTAGCTCAACGTAAGCCATCGGTGCAGCATCACCTGCACGGAAGCCCGCTTTAAGAACACGTAGATAACCGCCGTTACGCTCTTTGTAACGAGGGCCAAGAACGGTAAATAATTTACCAACAGTTGCTGCTGAACGAGTACGAGCAAACGCCAAACGACGGTTTGCTACTGTATCGTTTTTAGCTAAAGTGATTAAAGGCTCAGCTACACGACGTAACTCTTTAGCTTTAGGCACAGTTGTTTTGATCAACTCGTGCTCGAACAAAGAGTTAGCCATGTTTTGGAACATCGCTTTACGATGACTGCTTGTACGGCCTAATTTCACACCACTATTACGATGACGCATGGTGATAGTCCTACTTAATTAACGGCTACGATAGGCGAAACGATCGTCCATACGGAGACTAGCCGGTGGCCAGTTCTCTAAACGCATGCCGAGTTGTAAGCCTTTAGAAGCCAGAACATCTTTGATCTCAGTAAGCGATTTTTTACCCAAGTTAGGAGTTTTAAGCAACTCAACTTCGGTACGCTGTACAAGATCACCAATGTAGTAAATGTTTTCTGCTTTCAAACAGTTAGCAGAACGAACAGTTAGCTCTAGATCATCTACTGGGCGAAGCAAGATTGGGTCAACTTCTTCACGAGGCTCTTGAGCAACAGGTGCTTGATCTTTCTGAAGGTCAACGAAGATCGCAATTTGTTGCTGCAAAATAGTTGCAGCTTTGCGGATCGCTTCTTCAGGATCTACAGTACCGTTAGTTTCAAGATCAATGATCAGTTTATCAAGGTCAGTACGTTGTTCTACACGCGCGTTTTCCACGGTGTATGAAACACGTTTGATTGGGCTGTAAGACGCATCTAACTGCAAGCGACCCACTGGGCGAGTTTCGCCTTCAGGGAAGCGTGAATCAGAAGTCTCGTAGCCACGACCTTGAGCCACTTTCAGACGCATTTTCAATGAGCCTGAGGCACTTAAAGTACCGATCAAATGTTCAGGGTTAACCACTTCAACATTATGAGGTAAACGAAGGTCAGCCGCAGTTACGTCGCCTGCACCTTGTTTCTCTAATGTTAAATAAGCTTCATTTTGATCGAACAGCTTAATCGACAATCCTTTTAGGTTCAGCAAGAGCTCGACGATGTCCTGCTGCAAGCCTTCCAAAGTACTGTACTCGTGCTCGACCCCTTCAATCTCAACTTCTACCACAGCTGCGCCAGGTAGAGAAGAAAGAAGGATGCGACGTAAAGCATTACCAAGAGTATGACCAAAGCCACGCTCTAATGGTTCTAGAATAACTTTTGCCGAGGTCCCGCTTGCCGCTTCGACCTTGATCGCTTGCGGAGTTAGAAACTCATTTGCAGTACGCGTCATATTGCTTCCTCAAGGATTATTTAGAATACAATTCTACAATCAAGCTTTCGTTGATTTCAGCAGGTAAATCAGAACGATCCGGTGCAGCTTTGAACGTACCTTCTAATTTAGAATGGTCGATTTCCATCCAAGAAGGCATGCCACGTTGAGTAGCTAATTCAATTGCGTTTTTGATACGTAATTGTTGCTTAGCGCCTTCGTGAACTGCGATCACATCACCCGCTTTAACTTGGATAGACGCAATGTTAACACGACGGCCATTCAAAGTGATGCTACGGTGAGATACTAACTGACGAGCTTCTGCGCGAGTAGAACCGAAACCCATACGATAAACAACGTTATCAAGACGGCTTTCAAGTAGCTTCAACAGGTTTTCACCAGTTGCGCCTTTAACACGAGCAGCTTCTTTATAGTAGTTACTAAATTGACGCTCTAAAACACCGTACATGCGACGTACTTTTTGTTTTTCACGTAATTGTAGTGAGTACTCAGATTGTTTACCACCACGAGCCCCGCCGTGTTGGCCAGGAACTTTCGCATGTTTTTTTGTCTTAACATCAAACGGTTTAACGCCTGATTTAAGTTGCAGGTCTGTCCCTTCGCGACGAGAGAGTTTGCATTTTGGACCAATATAACGAGCCATGAATGTTTCTCCTTACACGCGACGTTTTTTAGGTGGACGGCAACCGTTGTGCGGGATTGGCGTCACATCGGTAATGCTGTTAATTTTATAACCCACTGCACCTAAAGCACGAACCGCAGATTCACGACCAGGACCAGGACCTTTTACAAGGACGTCCAAGTTTTTCAAACCGTAGTCTAAAGCAGCTTTACCAGCAACTTCAGCAGCTACCTGAGCAGCGAACGGAGTTGATTTACGTGATCCACGGAAGCCTTGTCCACCTGAAGTGGCCCAAGCCAGTGCATTACCTTGACGATCGGTAATAGTCACAATGGTGTTATTAAAAGAAGCGTGAATGTGTGCGACACCTTCAGAGACGGTACGAGTGACCTTCTTGCGTGCGCGAGTATCTTTAGCCATCTTTTAGCTTCCAGAAATCTTATTTCTTAATAGGTTTGCGCGGACCTTTACGGGTACGAGCGTTAGTTTTGGTGCGTTGACCGCGGACAGGCAAGCTGCGACGATGACGAAGACCGCGGTAGCAGCCTAAATCCATTAAACGTTTAATGTTCATGGAAATTTCGCGACGTAAATCACCTTCGGTCGGAACCTTAGCAACTTCTGCACGAATCGCATCAAGCTGAGCGTCATCTAATTCACGGATCTTAGTAGTTGGAGCAATACCAGCAGCAGCTAAGATAGCTTTTGAAGTATGGCGACCAATACCAAAGATATACGTTAGAGAGATAACAGCGTGCTTGTTATCCGGAATGTTTACACCGGCAATACGAGCCATTCAATTTTCTCCAAAAAGGCAGTAGATAATCAACCGCCCCACAAAAATCTTGAGGGGCGGATAATAACCTAATTCGCCTACAGAAATCAACAGGTCTTAATCAGATTAACCTTGACGCTGCTTATGACGAGGTTCTGCGCTACAAATTACGCGGATAACCCCATTACGACGGATAACTTTACAGCTACCACAAATTTTCTTAACAGAAGCTTGTACTTTCATGATGAAACCTCAAGTGCGCTTATCCCTTAGGATGAGCAGTCGTTTTTCTCATTAACGTTTGATTATCGTATTGGTGCGAAGTGAGGTGTGATTGCAGCTGAGCCATAAAGTCCATCACTACCACCACAACAATCAGCAAAGAGGTACCACCCAAATAGAATGGAATACCAAATGAACTTTGCAATACCATCGGCATCAAACAAATGACTGCGATGTAAATCGCGCCAATAAATGTCAAACGATTGAGAATATGATCTAAGTAACGAGCAGTTTGCTCACCTGGACGTATACCAGGCACGTAAGCTCCGCTGCGTTTCAAGTTCTCTGACACTTCTTTAGGACTAAATACCAGTGCTGTATAGAAGTAACAGAAAAAGATAATTAACGCACCAAAGAGCACCAAATACAACGGCTGACCAGGCGACAATACCAATGCTACATCTTGCAGGCTACGCTTAATAAATCCAGCATTTGGATCTGCACTACCCACCCACTGACCTAAGCTCGCAGGGAACAAAAGTAATGAGCTGGCAAAAATTGCCGGAATCACACCCGCCATATTAATTTTTAATGGCAAATGTGTCTGCTGTGCAGTAAATACACGACGACCTTGTTGTTTTTGAGCGTAGTTTACCGGAATACGACGCTGCGCTTTCTCAATAAACACGATCGCTGCCAAAACACCCAGAGATAACAAACCAAAAATTACCAAGCCAATCAGGCTGGTCTGGCCATTATCTACAGAGGAGAAAGATTGCATAATCAGATTAGGCAATCCGGCAACAATACCCGCGAAGATGATCATGGAAATACCATTTCCCACCCCACGCTCGGTAATCTGTTCACCCAACCACATCAAGAACATGGTCCCCGCAACCAGTGAGGTTACTGCAGGAACATAAAAAGCCAAACCAGTATTCAGGGTAATCCCCTGACTGATCAGGCCTGCACACATACCTATCGCCTGTACCAGCGCTAAGAATAATGTACCTTGTCGTGTGTATTGATTAATTTTACGTTTGCCTTGCTCGCCTTCTTTCTTTAAAGCTTCCAGCGAAGGAACCACAGTTGACATCAACTGCACGATAATCGACGCAGAGATGTATGGCATGATCCCGAGAGCAAGAATAGACATTCGTTCTAATGCACCACCAGAAAACATGTTAAACAAACCAAGGATGGTACCTTGGTTTGCATTAAACAAGTTTTCTAACGCAGCATTATTGATGCCTGGTACTGGAATATGCGCTCCTAGTCGAAACACCAACAACGCACCAATGAGAAACATCATTCGACGAATAATTTCACGGTATTTCACATGAAATGGTTGGCCTTTCATCATGTTGACATGACCTGAAGAACTAGGAGTCATAGACACTGGGGATTACTCCTCGACTTTGCCGCCAGCAGCTTCAACAGCAGCTTTAGCGCCTTTAGTCAATGCAACACCTTGAACAGTGAATGCACGAGTAATTTCACCAGAAAGTACGATACGAGCACGGATCATGTCTTTACGTACAACGTTCGCAGCTTTTAAAGTTTCAAGAGACACGATGTCGCCTTCAACTTTAGCAAGCTCAGATAAACGTACTTCAGCAGTTTTCAAAGCCAATTGGCTAGTGAAGCCGAATTTAGGCAAACGACGGTAAAGTGCTGTTTGACCGCCTTCGAAACCTGGACGAGTACCACCGCTCTTACGTGAGTTTTGACCTTTGACACCACGGCCACCGGTCTTACCAACGCCAGAACCGATACCACGGCCTAAACGAAGGTTATCACGTTTAGCACCTTCTGCAGGTGCAATTGTATTTAAACGCAGAGTCATGGCTTATTCCTCTACACTAACCATATAGTAGACTTGGTTGATCATACCACGGTTAGAAGGTGTGTCTAACACTTCTACAGTATGACCAATACGACGCAGACCTAAACCTTGCAGGCTAAGCTTGTGATTTTTCAAGCGGTGCGATGCAGATTTAGTCTGGGTAACTTTAATCGTTTTCATGATTGATTACCCTTGAATTTGTTCTACTGAAAGACCACGTTTCGCAGCAACCTTTTCAGGAGTAGTCATATCACGCAAACCATTGAAAGTTGCGTTTACTACGTTAGCAGCGTTAGTAGAACCACGGCATTTAGTCAACACGTTACGTACGCCTACAGCTTCTAGAACTGCACGCATAGCGCCACCAGCAATTACACCTGTACCTTCAGAGGCAGGCTGCATGAATACGCGGCTAGCGCCGTGACGTGCATGAATTGGGTGCTGTAACGTACCATCAACAAGGTCAACAGTAATCATATTGCGACGAGCAGCTTCAAGTGCTTTAGAGATAGCAGCTGGAACTTCACGTGCTTTACCACGACCAAAACCTACGCGACCATTACCATCACCCACAACAGTTAATGCTGTGAAAGAGAAGATACGACCACCCTTAACAACTTTGGCTACACGATCAACGGCAACCAGCTTTTCAACAAGACCTTCGTTTTGTTCAACTTTAGCCATGATTAGAACTCCAAGCCGTTTTCACGAGCAGCATCAGCCAAGGCTTTGATACGACCATGATATTTAAAACCAGAACGGTCAAATGCAACTTTAGTAACACCAGCTGCTTTAGCGCGTTCTGCGATTAAAGCACCTACTTTTTGAGCTGCTTCAACGTTACCAGTTGTACCCGCACGTAGAGTAGTGTCTAAAGTAGAAGCTTGCGCTAATACTTTGCCACCATCTGCAGAGATAACTTGAGCATAGATGTGACGCGGAGTGCGGTTTACACACAAACGAGTCGCACCCAATGCACGGATGTGCAAGCGTGTGCTTTTCGCACGACGCAAACGGGATTGTTTCTTTTCGTTCATAAGAACCTCGCGCCTTATTTCTTCTTAGCTTCTTTACGAAGTACAACTTCGTCAGAATAACGAACACCTTTGCCTTTATATGGCTCTGGTGGACGGTAACCACGGATATCTGCAGCAACCTGTCCTAAAGCTGCTTTATCAGCAGATTTAAGAATGATTTCAGTTGCAGTTGGAGTTTCAGCAGTTACACCTGCAGGAAGTGCATAATCGATCGGATGAGAGAAACCAAGGTTAAGATGAACAACGTCACCTTTAACTGCAGCTTTATAACCAACACCGATAAGCTGTAACTTACGTTCGAAACCTTCGCTAACACCTTTTACAAGGTTGTTAAGCACAGCGCGAGCAGTACCAGCTTGCATCCAAGCGTCTTTCGACTCTTGTACTGGAGCAATAGCTAGAATACCGTCTTCCTGTTTAAGCTCGACCAGCGCATGCAGGTTGAAAGACAATGTACCTTTAGTGCCTTTCACTTCGACCTGCCGGCCGTTCTGAGTAACTGTTACACCGTTAGGTACAGTTACTGGGGCTTTAGCCACACGAGACATGAGGAATCACCTATTAAGAAACAAAAGCAATAACTTCACCACCAACGCCTGCAGCACGTGCAGCGCGATCAGTCATGATGCCTTTGCTTGTAGAAACAATTGCAATACCTAAACCTTGCTTAACGCTAGGAAGTGCATCTTTACCGCGATACTGACGTAGACCTGGACGGCTTACGCGCTTCACAGTTTCGATAACTGGTTTGCCTTCGAAATACTTTAAAGTCAAAGTAAGAGTTGGTTTGCCTTCAGCATCCGCAACTTCTACGTTTGAAATATAACCTTCTTGTTGAAGTAAGTTAGCAATTGCTACCTTCAACTTAGAATTAGGCATAGAAACAGTTTGTTTCTTTGCCATTTGTGCGTTACGAACACGTGTTAGCATGTCGGCAACGGTATCTTGCATACTCATCTATAGTGCTCCTTACCAGCTTGCCTTAACAACGCCAGGTACATCACCTTGCATTACTGTTTCACGTAATTTGTTACGGCTTAAACCGAACTTACGGAAGTAACCATGAGGACGACCAGTTAAACCACAACGGTTACGTAGACGTACTGGAGATGCATTACGTGGTAATGCTTGTAATTTCATCATCGCTTCGAAACGTTCTTCGTCTGATGCATTTACGTTTGCAATAACAGCTTTTAATTCAGCACGTTTTGCAGCGTATTTAGCAACAGTAGCTTCGCGTTTCAATTCGCGATTAATCATACCTTTCTTAGCCATATCGACCTCTTATTTGAACGGGAAGCCGAATGCACGCATAAGCGCACGGCCTTCGTCATCGGTGCGAGCAGTCGTAGTAATGGTAATATCCATACCACGAATACGATCAATCTTGTCAAAATCGATTTCAGGGAACATGATTTGCTCCTTAAGACCCATTGAGTAGTTACCACGACCATCGAATGATTTCGCAGAGAAACCACGGAAGTCACGGATACGAGGGATCGCAATCGAGATCAAACGGTCCAAGAATTCGTACATACGTTCGCCGCGTAAAGTAACTTTACAACCGATCGGCCAACCATCACGGATTTTAAAACCAGCGATTGATTTACGAGCTAACGTAAGTACTGGTTTTTGACCAGCGATAGCTTGCATATCTGAAAGAGCACCATCAAGGAGTTTTTTGTCAGCAGCAGCTGCGCCAACACCCATGTTGATCGTGATTTTAGTGATGCGAGGAATCTCCATCACATTCTTAACACCCAATACTTCTTGTAATTGAGCTTTAAGTTCGTCGTTGTAACGTGTTTTAAGTCTGGCCATGGCCTATATCAACCTATTACTTCGCTACCGCCACTGATTCACCATTTGATTTGAATACGCGAGTTTTCACGCCATCAATCACTTGGTAACCAACACGGTCAGCCTTTTGGGTTGTAGCATTAAAAACTGCCACGTTTGAAATATGAAGCGAAGCTTCCTGAGTTACAACGCTACCTTCAGCGCCTGTAGCACGGTTCGGCTTCTGATGCTTCTTCACCAAGTTAAGGCCTTCAACCTTAACACGGTCATTAGAAACAGACAGAACAGTACCCTGTTTGCCTTTTTCTTTACCTGCGATCACAATTACTTGATCGCCTTTTTTAATCTTAGCCATGATCGCCTCTTATAGAACTTCAGGAGCCAATGAAATAATTTTCATGAACTGTTCAGTACGAAGTTCACGAGTCACTGGTCCGAAAATACGAGTTGCAATCGGCGCTTTGTTGTTGTTCAAAATAACAGCAGCGTTATCGTCGAAACGAATCACTGAACCGTCTGCACGACGGATACCGAATTTTGTACGAACCACAACCGCATTCATCACGTCACCTTTTTTAACACGTGCGCGTGGAATTGCTTCTTTTACAGTAACTTTAATAATGTCGCCAACAGAAGCATAACGACGATGCGAGCCACCAAGTACTTTAATACATTGTACGCGGCGTGCACCACTGTTGTCTGCTACGTCGAGCATAGTTTCGGTCTGAATCATTGCCCTACTCCAAAACCGAGCAACACCGGTCGAAATTTCGAAAGGCTCAAAGAGTACTCGAAATTGACCGATGATGCAACAAGAACGTTAATTACTCAGCAGCTGCTTCAACAACTTCAACTAGAGTCCAAGACTTAGTTTTAGAAATTGGGCGGCTTTCTTTAATGGTTACAACATCACCAGCTTTCGCTGTGTTGTTCTCATCATGAGCATGTAATTTTGTTGAACGGCGGATTAATTTGCCATACAACGGGTGTTGAACTTGGCGTTCAATAAGAACAACGATAGATTTATCCATCTTGTCGCTTACAACTTTGCCAGTTAACGTGCGGACTGTTTTATCACTCATTGTCCGTTCCCCTGTTTTTCGGTAAGGAGGGTCTTAATACGAGCAATAGTCTGACGAGTAAGTGCAACTTCATGCGATTTACCCAATTGACCAGTTGCTTTCGCCATACGAAGACGGAATTGGTTAAGCTGTTGCTCATCAAGCAAAGCTGTCAACTCTTCTACCGACTTTTCACGTAGATCTTTAGTTTTCATTACATTACCGTCCGAGTCACGATAGCGGTTTTAAACGGAAGCTTAGCTGCTGCAAGCGTAAACGCTTCGCGAGCCAATTCTTCGTTAACACCATCAATTTCGTACAAGACTTTACCTGGTTTGATTTGGCAAACCCAATATTCCACAGAACCTTTACCTTTACCCATACGCACTTCAAGAGGCTTAGAAGTAATCGGCTTGTCCGGGAATACACGGATAAAGATCTTACCACCACGCTTAATACGACGGCTAATTGTACGACGCGCTGCTTCAATTTGACGCGCAGTCATTTGACCACGTTCAACTGATTTAAGTGCAATAGTACCGAAAGATACTGTGCTACCGCGGTGTGCTAGACCAGTGTTACGGCCTTTCTGCACTTTACGGAATTTAGTACGCTTAGGTTGCAACATGGATTATTCTCCTTTTTCAGCAGAACGATCATTGCGACGACCACGACGCTCTTGACCTTCACCACGACCACGACCGCGTTTAGCTGGACGCTCTTCTGCTGGAGCTGGGTTCATGACTTGTTTCATGCCGCCCAAGATCTCACCACGGAAGATCCAAACTTTAACACCGATCGTACCGTAAGTAGTCTCAGCACGCATAGTCGCATAGTCGATATCTGCACGAAGCGTATGTAGAGGTACACGACCTTCACGATACCACTCAGTACGAGCAATCTCAGCACCACCTAAACGGCCTGAAACTTCTACTTTGATACCTTTAGCACCAGCACGCATTGTGTTTTGTACCGCACGCTTCATAGCACGACGGAACATTACACGTTTTTCTAATTGAGAAGCGATAGCTTCAGCAACTAGACGCGCGTCTAAGTCTGGACGATCAATTTCATTGATACTTACTTGCGCAGGAACACCCATGATAGATGTTAATTCGCGTTGTAGTTTCTCAATATCTTCGCCTTTTTTACCGATTACGATACCTGGACGAGCAGTGCTAATAGTTACTTTAGCAGCGCCTGTAGGACGCTCGATAAGAATGTTGCTGATCATCGCGTTTTTAAGTTTTTTGATCAAAAACTCACGAACTTGAAGATCTTTAAGCAAGTATTCAGCGTATTGTTTCGGATTCGCATACCAGTTAGCGTTATGACGTTTCACAACACCTAGGCGGATACCGATTGGATGAACCTTCTGACCCATATCAAACCCCTACCTTAACGGTGATGTGACAAGTACGCTTAGTGATACGATCTGCACGGCCTTTAGCACGTGGCATAATACGTTTCAGGCTCATGCCTTCATCAACGTAGATCGTAGAAACTTTAAGGTCGTCTACATCTAAACTGTTATTGTGTTCAGCGTTTGCAATCGCAGATTCCAACGCTTTCTTAACTAGAACTGCAGCTTTTTTGTTGCTGAAGTTAAGGATGTTAAGAGCGTGCGCAACAGATTTGCCGCGGATAAGATCTGCAACCAAACGAGCTTTTTGTGCCGAGATAGCGGCACCGCGTAATTTAGCAGTTACTTCCATCATAGCACCCATTAACGTTTAGATTTCTTGTCAACACCGTGACCGCGATAGGTACGAGTTGGTGCAAATTCACCAAGCTTGTGACCAACCATGTGCTCAGAAACGATCACAGGAACGTGGTTACGGCCATTGTGTACAGAAATTGTTAAACCAACAAAATCCGGGAGGATCATCGAACGACGCGACCAAGTTTTGATCGGCTTACGGTTATTAGCCGCGATAGCCGCTTCAACCTTAGCGAACAAGTGCGCATCGACGAATGGGCCTTTTTTCAGAGAACGAGGCATTGTCAGATTCCTTTACTTGTTACTTAACGCGACGGTCGCGAATAATCATCTTAGTCGTACGCTTATTGGTACGTGTCTTGTACCCTTTAGCTTTTTGACCCCATGGGCTTACAGGTTGAATACCTTTGTTACGCCCTTCACCACCACCATGTGGATGGTCAACTGGGTTCATCGCCATACCACGAACGGTAGGACGAACACCACGCCAGCGTGATGCACCAGCTTTACCTAGTGAACGAAGGTTGCTTTCTGAGTTAGATACTTCACCTAACACAGCACGGCATTCAACGTGAATTTTACGCATCTCGCCTGAACGCAGACGAACGATAGCGTAAGAACCGTCACGACCCAACAGCTGAACTGAAGTACCAGCTGAACGAGCTAACTGCGCGCCTTTACCGATTTTAAGTTCGATGTTGTGAAGAGTAGAACCGATAGGCATGTTGCGAAGCGGCAAGCAGTTACCTGGACGAATTGGAGCATCGTTACCAGACTGTACTTTATCGCCAGCGCGAAGGCCTTTAGGAGCGATGATATAGCGACGCTCACCGTCAGCATACAATACAAGTGCAATGTGTGCAGTACGGTTAGGATCGTATTCGATACGCTCTACAGTTGCAGGAATACCATCTTTGTTACGTTTAAAGTCAACTAAACGGTAGTGCTGCTTGTGACCGCCACCAACGTGACGAGTCGTGATGTGACCGTTGTTATTACGGCCGCCAGTACGTTTTTTAGCTTCAACCAACGGAGAGTATGGTGCACCTTTGTGGAGGTGATCGTGAACCACTTTCTCTACAAAGCGACGTCCTGGAGACGTTGGCTTACATTTTTGAATAGGCATAATTCTCGTCCTTATTCCGCTGTGCTTTCAGCGGTATCGCCCAAGTCAGCCATTTCAACATCTTGGCCAGCTTTCAGGGTGACGTATGCTTTTTTAACATCAGAACGACGTCCTAATGTTTTACCAAAGCGTTTAGACTTACCTTTAGTGATAGTCGTGTTAACTTTAACAACTTCCACACCAAAGAGTTGTTCCACTGCTTTTTTGATTTCAAGCTTGTTTGCATTTAATGCAACTTTAAACACTTGAACACCAGCAGTTTCACCTAAAACTTGTGCTTTTTCTGAGAATACAGGTCCTTGCAGGACTTGATAGATACGTTCGTTGTTCATCCGAGTTCTACCTCAATTTTCTTAGCAGCAGCTACAGACATAACAACTTTGTCGAACGCAATCAAGCTAACCGGATCGATTGCAGCAGCATCAACCACATCAACGTGTGGAATGTTGCGCGCAGCAAGATACAGGTTCTCATCAACAGCATCAGTAACGATCAATGCGCGAGTCGCATTCAAGTCGTTAAGTTTTGCAAGCAATTCTTTAGTTTTTGGAGCCGCAACAGCAAACTCTTCAACTAAAACTAGGCGATCTTGACGAACAAGTTCAGCCAGGATGCATTGCATAGCACCGCGGTACATTTTACGGTTTACTTTTTGAGACCAGTCTTGTGGACGAGCAGCAAAAGTTTTACCACCGCCAACCCAGATTGGGCTACGAATAGAACCAGCACGAGCGCGGCCAGTACCTTTTTGACGGAATGGCTTGCGACCACCGCCAGAAACGTCTGCACGTGATTTCTGAGCTTTTGAACCTTGACGGCCACCAGCTAAATAAGCTGTAACCACTTGGTGAACAAGAGCTTCATTAAATTCACGACCGAACGCAACTTCTGATAATTCAACAGCAGAGCCGGAAACAGTATTTAAATTCACGTTATTTCCCCTCAGGCCTTGATCGTAGGACGAACGATTACGTCGCCACCAGTAGCACCAGGAACCGCGCCTTTAACAACTAGAACTGAACGTTCTGTGTCGATAGCAACGATCTCAAGACCCTGTGTAGTTACGCGTTCAGCACCTAAATGGCCAGCCATTTTTTTGCCTTTGAATACGCGACCAGGAGTCTGGTTTTGACCAGTAGAACCTAAAACACGGTGAGAAACTGAGTTACCGTGAGTTGCATCTTGCGTACGGAAGTTCCAACGCTTAACACCACCTTGGAAACCTTTACCTTTAGATTGACCAGTTACGTCAACAACTTGACCAACCTGGAACAATTCAACGGTAAGCGTACCACCAACTTCACGACCTTCAAGATCAGCTTCTGAAGCACGGAATTCTTGAACTAGACGACCAGCTGCAACACCCGCTTTCGCAAAGTGGCCTTTCTGAGCGTTAGTTACTCGAGATTCGCGACGTTCACCAGTAGTGATTTGAATCGCTTGATAACCATCAGTTTCAAGCGTTTTGATTTGAGTGATGCGGTTAGGATCAACCTCAATCACTGTAACAGGCACAGAAACACCAGCATCTGTAAAGATACGTGTCATACCGCACTTGCGACCGACTAAACCAATAGCCATGTGCATAAACCTCTAAAAAAGCGGCCTAATTAACTTAGAGTGTTAATTAACCCGAAAGCCTTAACCCAATGCGATCTGAACATCAACACCAGCTGCAAGATCTAACTTCATCAATGCATCTACAGTTTTGTCTGTAGGTTGAACGATGTCGATCAAACGCTTGTAAGTACGGATTTCGTACTGGTCACGCGCGTCTTTGTTTACGTGTGGTGATGTTAAAACGTTAAAACGCTCAATGCGTGTTGGCATTGGAATTGGACCACACACTTGTGCGCCAGTACGTTTTGCGGTTTCTACGATTTCTTGAGCTGATTGATCAATCAGGCGATGATCAAAAGACTTAAGACGGATACGAATTCTCTGGTTAGACATACCAGTAAACTCCAAGCCAAATATATAAAGAATCACTCTTGACGCATCTCACCCCACTTTATGTGGGCAAGTGTCAAGAGCAGTGAAATATCACTAAGGTCATGATCGATGCCACGACTGTAACGATAGTTAACTACTTTATTCGCAGTTAACCCCCTTCCTATTGAAGGGTCGCTTATTATAGCCATTGTTTAATGCATAAGCAAATCTCTTTTATGGTTTTATCCAAGTTTTCAATTTATGACTTATAAACAATAGTTTATTGTTTAAATATTAGGCGGTTTTTGCCAAAACATATTCTATTGCACGATTTAATATCTGATTTCCTTCAATAAATTTTTGCTTCGTGGTTTTTTTTAATTCAAATAAATTTTGCACATATTTTCCTGAAAATTGCGCAAGCTCTTCTTCATTTTCCAAAAACAATGCCAGGGTTTCCGGCGTGATTTCCGGATGAAACTGGAAGCCCAATACATTTCTGCCCAACTGGTACATCTGATTACGACAGGCTTCATTTTCTGCCAGATGGACTGCACCTTTGGGCAATTCAAATGTTTCATTGTGCCATTGTAGAATATTGAACTGCTCCGGCAGGCTAAAATACGTCTCCGGTAGATTCGCCACTCTGTGCACCGTGGTCCACCCCAATTCTTGTTCTGGATTGCGACTAACACCTGCACCCAAAGCATTTGCAATCAACTGCCCGCCCAGACACAGGCCAATTGCCGGTTTGCCATGCGAAAGATAGCGACGCAACCAGCGTTTTTCTATTTTTAACCAAGGGAAATTTGCTTCATCATTCACACTCATGGTTCCCCCCATAATGATCAGCAAATCCACCTCTTCCACTGCAGGCAGCGCCTCGATCTCCAAAGGTCGATCCACAGGTAAAGCAAAAAATTCAGTCGCTGTAATGTGCGCCTGATGCTGCTTTAAAAATTCATAACAACTACCAAAACCTTCACCAGCAATATGCTGAAAATAATGCACTTTTAAATGCGACTTCATGCTCCTCAACCTATTTTTTTAGCTATATAGATTTAGGTTTTGCAAAAATGAAGCCAACTTTTTATAAGACTTGTTGTTTTTAAACAATTCACAACTTAACTGGCAGTGAGTCACAGATTCTCTTAAGCTAGAGTAATATTTGATTACATTTGAGCGCATTCACGTGAAACAAGATTCTCAAACTCGCCTGATTCATGCACCACGAAAGGCTCCTCAATCGATTTCTACCATTCAGCCTCCCCTCTATCGTGCATCGACCATTATCTTTAACAATACCGATGCCCTGTTTAATCGCCATTGGACTGATGACTATGACTATAGTTATGGCACGCATGGCACGCCTACGACCTTTACGCTGGGCGATAACATCGCACAGCTCGAAGGTGGTTTATATCACCTGCTCGCACCGAGTGGTTTATCCGCGATTAATCTCGTGAATTCTTGCTTTTTAAGCCAAGGCGATGAAGTTTGGGTGGCTGACAATATCTATGGTCCAAACATGGAGCATTTACGCAATCTGGAAAAGCGTTATGGAATTACGGTTAAGGTCTACAATCCCATAGAGCTTGATACATTTCAGCCTACAGATAAAGCCAAACTGATCTGGCTCGAGGCTGCTGGCTCAGTCACCTTGGAATTTCCGGATCTGGCTGGTTTAGTGAAAAAAGCTCAGGCACACAATATTCTTACTGCGCTGGATAATACCTGGGGCGCAGGTCTGGCTTTTGATGCCTTTGATTTTAGTGAAGAGCATTTAAGTGTAGATATGACGGTACATGCACTGACCAAATATCCAAGCGGCGGGGGTGATATTCTGATGGGCTCGGTGGTTACGCGAGATAAGGCCCTGCATCACAAACTGTTCCGCGCACATGCCATTCAGGGCATTAGTGTTTCTGGTGATGATGTGGCACAGATACAACGCAGTCTGGCTTCGATGCAACTTCGCTATGAACATCAGTCGAAAAGTGCACTGGCATTAATGACATGGCTTCAACAGCAAGCCGAGTTTGTACAGGTGCTGCATCCTGCTGACCCGGACAGCGCAGGCCATCAGTACTGGAAAGAAATTTGCAAGCAAGGTGATAGTGCCGGCCTGGTCAGCGTGATCTTTGACAGCACATACGTAATGCAGGATATCCGGAATTTCTGTGATAGCTTAAAACTGTTTAAGCTTGGCTTTAGTTGGGGTGGCCCTGTCAGTCTGGTCATGCTATATAACTTAAAAGACATGCGTGTGCTGGAACATTCACACTTAAAAGACGGCTTGCTGGTTCGTTTCTGTATTGGACTGGAATATCCGGAAGATTTGATTCAAGATATTCAGCATGCACTAGAACAAATGAAAAAACTTAAAAACGAATAATAAATAACAGGAAAAGCTATGGGTAGACCAATTGTTATTGCTAAAAAAACTGCGGATACCACACAGGATATTGTGCTGCATTCCCAACTTGCCAATCGACATGGCTTGATTGCAGGTGCCACTGGTACCGGAAAGACTGTGACTTTAAAAGTATTGGCGGAGAGCTTTTCTCGAATTGGTGTACCTGTATTCCTCGCCGATGCCAAAGGCGATGTGTCCAGCCTGGCCAAAGCAGGTGAAAGCAGCCCCAAGTTTGATGAACGGATTAAAAGTCTCAATATCGAGTCCATTCCTTTTGCAGCCTCACCAGTGGTGTTTTGGGATTTATTTGGCGAACAGGGTCATCCGATTCGCACTACCATTTCTGAAATTGGCCCGCTGCTGCTGGCGCAAATACTGAATCTGAATGACACCCAGGAAGGCGTTTTATCTGCCGTGTTTCGGATTGCCGATGATCAAGGTTTATTGCTGATCGACTTTAAAGATCTGAAAGCGATGCTGAGTTATGTCTCTGAGCATGCGGCTGACTTTAAAGCTGAATATGGCAATCTTTCACCCGCCAGTCTCGGTGCGATTCAACGTAATTTGTTAGCACTGGCTGACCAAGGCGGTGACCAGTTTTTTGGCGAGCCGGCGCTGGATCTGATGGACTTTTTGCAGACGGATAGTCAAGGACGTGGCAATATCAATTTGTTGGCGGCTGACAAGCTGATGAATACGCCTAAGCTATATGCCACGTTCTTACTCTGGATGCTCTCCGAGCTGTTTGAACAGCTTCCCGAAGTCGGCGATCTGGACAAACCTAAACTGGTGTTTTTCTTTGATGAAGCCCATCTCTTATTTGATAATGCCAGCCCTGCCCTGCAAGAAAAAATTGAGCAGGTGGTGCGTCTAATTCGCTCGAAAGGTGTAGGGATTTATTTTGTCACGCAAAATCCGTTGGACTTACCTGAAAGTGTATTAGGCCAGCTCGGCAATCGGGTTCAACATGCTTTGCGGGCTTTCACTCCCAAAGATCAAAAAGCAGTGAAAACCGCAGCAGAGACTTTCCGAGCCAATCCTGAATTTAAAGTCGATCAGGTGATTACCGAACTTGCTGTCGGTGAAGCCCTAATTAGCTGCCTGGATGAAAAAGGCATTCCGCAAATAGTAGAGCGTGGCTGGGTCATGCCGCCGCATTCATCCTTTACACCGATCTCGCTTGAAGAACGCAAGGCTCTCATGCAGCAAAGTATTGTCGCCGGTATTTATGAGCAGCCAGTCGATCGGGATAGCGCCCATGAAATGCTGCAAAACAAGGTCGCAGAACGCCAGCAACAGGCTCAGGCCGCCGAACTTGTCAAACAGCAAAGCAAGGAACAGGAAGCTCTTGCCAAGCAGCAAATTAAAGAACAGGAACGTCTGGCACGAGAACAGCAAAAAGAAGCTGAACGCGCAGCCAAGCAACGAGAAAAACTGACTCAGGATATTGTCGGCACCTTTGCCAAAAGTGCTGCCCGTAGCCTGGGCGGGAGTACTGGGCAGAAAATTGTGCGCGGCTTACTGGGTTCGCTGTTTGGCCGCAAATAATCCCGCTCCTTTTCCGATCATCATCACACTTTTTATGGGATATTTTTATATCCCGTAATTTTTTTATGGTTTTATGACTATGCGCTATTGTAAAGCCATTTTAAAAGATGTAATTTAAATACATCTTTTAAAAAACACCTGTAGACGGCTCTCATGACTCCACAACATATTGAACTTGTACAAGCGACTGTTCCTGTTTTACGTGAAAACGGCGTAGCACTTACCACGTATTTCTATAACCGCATGCTGAAAAACCATCCAGAGTTGAAAAACACCTTCAACATGGATCATCAAAGTACTGGCCGTCAACCACGTGCCTTGGCTGCCGCAGTACTTGCCTATGCCGAAAACATTACCAATCCGGGCGTTTTGGCCAAAGCCATCGAACGCATTACCACTAAACATGTCAGCCTGGATATTCAACCGGATCAATATGCGATTGTCGGTGAGAACCTGTTGCACTCGATCAGCGAAGTTTTAGATGTACCCATGGACTCAGACCTGATTGCAGCCTGGAAAGAAGCGTATATGCAACTGGCAGATATTTTGATTGGTGTGGAAAAATCTAAATATGCCACTCTAGCTTCTGAAAATGGTGGCTGGGCGGGCTGGCGCGAATTTGAAGTAGCAGCAGTCAATGATACCGATGCAGGTAAAATCTTTACACTTAAAGCTAAAGATGGTGCAGCGATTGCAAGTGCTGAAGCGGGTGAACATATTTCAGTACGTGTACAGGTGCCTGAACAGCACATTCGTCAACCACAACAGTTTAGCTTTGATCAGGCTCAAAACGAGCAATATCAAATTACTGTGAAAGCGGAAGAAAATCCAACCGCATTCTCGGTTGCACAGACACTGATCGACCACTACAAAGTTGGTGATGTAGTTGAAGTGTCTGCCCCGCTCAAGCTTTAATTACCAAAACGGTTTAGACTAGCATCAGATTCTGATTAAAAGCTCCATTCGTGGAGCTTTTAACATTCAATTCTTTCATTTTCTAGCTGTTGACGTTATGCAACTCAATAAATTCACTGACTATGCGCTTCGGATTCTGATGTATGTCGCACAGCCACGTGATCTCCCCTATACCATTGCAGAACTTGCCGAGCGATTACAGGTTTCACAAAATCATGCCATGAAAATCGTGCATTTTATGGCGAAACAGGAGTGGCTGATTACCACACGTGGTAAAGGTGGCGGCATACGTTTAAATCCGGCCAGCCTGAACCTCCAGCTGGGACAGATTGTGCGGATCCTGCAACGCGACAGCAATGTAGTGGAATGCAATAGCCCACCCTGCGTATTACGTCCGACCTGTGGTTTAAAAGGTATTTTAGATGATGCCGTGGAACAGTTTTATAGCAGTCTGGACCAATATGTGCTTAAAGATGTGATTAGGCCACGAAATGCGCGTTTCAGTACAAATTCTCCGATCAGCCTGATTAATCTTTAAAGTCTCCAGGGTCATGTCTTGTGACTTATTCTTGCGGCAAAGTTCGCTTGCCTGTGCGACTTCCTTTATAATGTTTCATTGTAGATCATTTATTGAAGTTGAGTTATGCACCACAGCAGAGGAAAATCCAAAAACAGTAAGACAGCCCATGCGCCTAAGCAAAAGATCAGCTACGAGAAAAAAGTTGATTCTGCCATTACTGAATATTCTGTGCGCGCACTCAACTGGCTACGCAAAGCCGAATTTTTAATGAGTGCACCCAAACTCAGTCTTTGTGTAGAAGATACTGGCTATGAAATTGCTTTTGCCGGCCGCTCAAATGCGGGTAAGTCCAGTGCGATTAATGCCTTGACCAACCAGAAACAGTTGGCACGTGCATCGAAAAAACCTGGCCGTACCCAGATGATCAACTTTTTCAGCCTGGGCAATCCGGATCAGCGTCTGGTCGACTTACCCGGTTATGGTTATGCGGCTGTGCCTGAAAAAATGAAATTGGTCTGGCAAAAAGAACTGGAAAATTACCTGATTCACCGCCAGAGCTTACAAGGCCTAGTATTGCTGATGGATATCCGCCATCCACTGCAACACTTTGATGTGATGATGCTGGAATGGGCTTATTCCCGCCAGTTGTTCGTGCATGTCTTGTTAACCAAGTCAGATAAACTAAACCGTGGTCCTGCATCCAAAGCCTTGCAGGAAGTCAAAGCGGCATTGAAAAAGATGAAGCTGGATTTCTCGATTCAACTGTTTTCCTCCATGAACAAACAAGGTTTAGAAGAACTGGCCAGTGTCATGGGTGGCCGTTTGAACTTTACCTTAGATCAAGCCTCTGAATATGATCTGGACAGTATTCCGGAAGCATCAGCGCATGATTTAAATGAATCTGATGAACCGCTTGAAGAGCTCGAGCTTAGTGAATCCGATTCGGAGCATGTTGCCGAAGTATCGACACATGATTTAAATGAAGCTGAAGAACCGCTGGAATTACTTGAGCAGGATCAATCCGAGCTTAAAGCGGCAGATGAATTGAATCAGAATAAGCATTCACCGGATTAAGATCCATATCACCGCAATGGTCTGGGATCGTTCTGGATTTATTAAAACTTACCTTATAAAAAAGCAGACCAATGGCCTGCTTTTTTTATTTTTTAAATGTTTTAGCTATCTGTAGCTTGAAGATTGGGTTCACGCGTATGCCGGTCCACCACCACACTGATCATCATATCCCCTTGAACATTCACGACTGTGCGTACGGTATCCAGTAAACGGTCGATCGGTAAAAGAATAGCAATCGCCTCGGCAGGCAAACCGACCGACTGCAAGACCATGATCATGGTCACCATACCGGCACTCGGAATTCCTGGTGCACCTAAGGATGCAATCATCGCCGTGGCGCAGACCACCAGTTGCTGCCCCAGACTCAGATCCAGTCCCATTAAATTGGCAATAAATAATGCTGCTGCCGCTTCATACAGTGCTGTGCCATCCATATTCAACTGTGTACCAAGTGGAATCACAAAGCCTGCAGTATGTGGACGTACCCCTAAATTTTCCTGCGCGCATTTCATCGACAAGGGCATGGTGGCCGAACTGGAACTGGTGGCAAAGGCAGTAATCAAGGCAGCACGTGTGCCTTTAAAGAACGTGACCGGATCCATCTTGCCGAAAATCCACAGCAATAAAGGCAAAACCACGATGCCATGAAAAATCGTCGTACCGGTGACTACCGCAGCGAATTCAGCCAGACGACTGAGAACTGAAACATCTTCAGTGGCAATTAATTTAGCCAATAAGGCAAAAATACCGAGCGGTGCCAGTTTCATCACCCAGCCAATCATCAACATCATGATTTCAAAAAACTGGTGACTCAGCTTGCGCACAGTACGGAATTTATCTCCACCTGCGACTAGTGCTACACCCACAAATAAGGCAAAGACTACCACCGCCAAGACATTCCCATCGGCAAATGCTTTAAACGGATTGATCAGGGTATTCTGAATAAAGTTGGTAAAGAAAGAAGATGGCGTAAGCGTATCCGGTGTTTGATGTTGCGCCATGGCATCCTGGAACATCAGCACATCAACACCCTTACCGACATTAAACAAATGCGCACACGCCAGCCCCAAAATGAGTGCTAAGGTAGTGGTGGTCACACAGCACATCAGGGTAATTTTCCAGGTGCGGCTTAGCTGCCCACCCGCCTGCAGATTGGATACGCCGACCACGATCGAGCTAAAAATCAGCGGCACTAACAGCATTTTTAACAAGCCAATAAAAATACTGCTGACGATGCCGATGCCATATAAGCTGATATCAAAAAATGAGGTCTGCGGAAATATCGTCAATAGAAATCCAAACAGCACCCCCAATACGGCGGCAATTAAAATTTGCGTATTTAAGCTCATCTTTTCATGCATTTTTAATATTGATCTTAAGCCGCACTATGCCATGCAGTGTCTATAGAATCGAGTAATATTTTATAAACGCATGGTTGAAGCATGGCATCAAATGGCCTTTTTCATCCGGCTTAAAAACAAAAAACCCAATCTAGGATTCGGCTTTTTGACAGACTACAAACTTATTGTGTTTCGATTTCACGTAAGCGGATCAGACCTTCCTGAGAGGTACTGCAGACCAGCTCGCCGTTCTGCCACATCCGGCCAAAATTCAGGCCGCGCGAACTGGCGCTTTGGGTGGCATCCATATCGTAAAGCATCCACTCATCCGCACGGAACGGTTTATGGAAGTACATGGCATGGTCAATACTGGCACATTGCAAACTTGGCGAGATATAGCTCAGACCATGTGGACGAAGCGCTGTGGTCATCAAGGTAAAATCAGAATAGAAAGCAGCAATAGCCTGATGCAAGGAGATCTGATCGACTTCTGCAGCAATACGGTCATGCGTACGGATATAGTGCGCATAAGACGGTGCTTCAGGTTGAGGCTGGAATGGATTTTGCGGATTGACCGGACGAATTTCCACATGACGATCACGAGTGAAAGATGCACGGACATTTTCCGGAATAAACTCAATAATCTGTTTGATCAGTTCCGCTTCATTTTTCAGGCTTTCTGCCGGTGGATATTCAGGCTCTGAAATCTGGTAATTTAGCCCTTCTTCCTGATGCGCGAAAGACACCATACACATGAAAATGGTACGGCCATGCTGAATAGCGCGCACCTGACGGCTGACAAAGCTCTTGCCGTCACGGATACGATCCACTTCATAAATAATTGGTGCATTGACATCCCCGCCAAACAGAAAATAGGCATGTAATGAATGTGCTGGACGGTCTGTGGTATAAGATGCGGCGCGTAGTGCCTGCCCTAAAACCTGCCCACCGAACACGCGCTTGCCCACCAGATTCCGGCTGATTCCCCGGAAAATGTTTTCTTCTAACTTTTCTAAGCTGAGCAGCTCGACCAGTTCCTGTGTTAAGGCATTCATAAGCAACCTATCTAATATTGGAGATATCCCAAAATGGAAAAAAGGATCTAAATAATTGATCTGGAATATTCTGCCACAAAATCAGACCGAAACTCTAAAGTTTGCATGACTGTTCTGTCATACTGATGTCATAAGTGACTAGGAAAAGCACCTGCTTTCACGCTAAAATTGAAGCACTTCTGTTGAAGTTGTTAAAAAAAGATATATTGTTTCGCTTTAGAAACCCGCAAAATAAATTCCCTCAGAAGTCCTGTGGTTTTGGTCAGTAAAATTAGGAGCAGCTATGTCCAAGAATGGCTTTGGTCAAATGTATCGCAAGCTTTCAAGTAAGTTACTTGATCTTGTGGTTACCCCTCATGTTCTTGGGGAAGTACCAAGTGAAGTGACAGCACCTGAATCTGATCAGACTACAGCAGAATCGCAAAAGCTGGTCTGCTACGTTTTACAGAACCATTCACGTAGTAATGCGCTCGTGGTCGATGCAGAAACACGCCGCTTAAAATTACCGGCTGCACTTGATCCAATGCAACTCGGAAACAACAAGGAAAAAGCATCGGTACTGTTTTTACAGCATCATGATGAAAATAATTTGCTGAGCTCACCACCCCATGCTTTCCCGCCGCGCCTGTTACGCCTGATTGAAATTCTGGAACAGCATCCTGAGCTGGATGTCGAACTGGTACCGGTAACAGTACTTTGGGGACGCGAACCCGAGAAAGAAGATTCTTGGTTTAAGCTTTTATTTACCGATACCTGGTCTACGCCAAGCCGGGTCAAGCAACTGGTCAATATCGGCCTGCATGGTCGCCAGTCTTATTTAGAGTTCCATGAACCACAGTCTTTACGCACCTTGATTAACTTTGCCAAAGAGACGCATCCAAATTCAGCGCCGGCCACCTATATTGTCAGCACTTTAAATGATTACCTGGATGGTCAGCGTGAAGTCATTCTCGGGCCGGATTTGTCTGACCGCCGTAATGTGATGCATGGCCTAATCAAGTCACCAGATGTACAGGCGGCGATTCGCAATGACAGTATTCGCAGCAAAATCTCGATGCTGGAATCTGAACGTCGTGCCATTGGCTATCTGAACGAAATCGTTTCCGATTATTCTCACTCGACTGTACGCTTTGCCGACAAAGCACTGACCCGCTTATGGACGCAACTGTATGACGGCGTGGAAGTGCATAACTTCAGTACCGTGCGTGAATTGGCCAAGGATTATGAAATTGTCTATACCCCATGTCACCGCAGTCACATTGACTATTTATTATTGTCTTATGTGATCTATCGCCGTGGCTTGATGGTGCCGTATATTGCTGCGGGCGATAATCTCAATATGCCTTTTGTCGGTCAGATTTTACGTGGTGGTGGCGCTTTCTTTATTCGCCGTACTTTCCGCGGCAATGCCCTGTATACCACGGTGTTCAAAGAATATCTGTATAGCGTCCTGTCACGTAATACCCCGCTGGAATACTTTATTGAAGGCGGCCGTTCACGCACCGGTCGTTTGCTTCCGCCAAAAACCGGGATGCTGGCGATGACCGTACATGGTCATTTACGTGGCAAATCTAAACCGATTGTGTTTTTGCCAACCTATATTGGCTATGAACGCCTGATGGAAGGTGGCACTTATGTCGGTGAAATGAGTGGCAAGCCAAAAGAAGCTGAGTCTATTTTTGGTATTTTGAAAACCCTGCGCAAGATTGAACGCATTTTTGGCAAGGTGCACCTGAACTTCGGTAACCCAGTGTTTCTGGATGATATTCTGAAACAGCATGGCGCAGAACATATCAAGATCGAAAAGAATGATGATCCGATTCCACAAGCCGTTTCTGATGCAGTGAATAGCTCGGCACAGGCCATTCTGGAAAATATCAACAGTGCGGTCGTGATCAATCCAGTATCGTTATTGTCTTTAATCTTGCTGGCTACGCCGAAACATACGCTGGATGAAGAGATCTGTATCAAGCAGCTAGATACCTATCGCACCTTGCTAGCTGCCTTGCCTTATGATGAGCGCATGCAGGTGACGCCACTTTCTGGCAAGGAAATTATTGCCTATGCGATGAAGCTGAAACTGATCAAGCGGGTCAAGCATGTACTGGGAGATATTATTGCGATTGAAGATAATCAGGCAGTTCTGCTGACGTATTTCCGTAATAATATTGTGCACACTTTTGTGCTGCCATCTTTGATTGCAGCCCTAGTTGAACATAACGGTACCATTCGTCGTCATGATGTCGTGAATATCAGCAGTACCCTGTACCCATTCCTCAAAGCTGAACTGTTTTTAAAATGGCATGAAGATGAGATTCAGGATCAGGTGAATGCGCATATTGACAGCTTAATTGCCTCAAAACTGATTACACAAGATGGTGAAAACCTGATTGCACCTGCACCAAATACAGAAGCACATCATCAGCTTGAAGTTCTAGCTGCACCAGTAACCCAAAGTCTGGAACGTTACTACATGACTTTGGCACTGATTACCCAGCGTGGTTCTGGCAATATTTCGACCCGTCAGGTCGAAGAGCTGAGTTATCTGGTGGGACAGCGCCTGTCTGTGCTATATGAGTTCAACTCACCTGAGTTCTTCGACAAAGCCCTATTCCAGAGCTTTATTAAAGTCTTAACCCAAAAAGGTTATCTGTGTACCAATGAAGACAATGCGATTGTCTTTGATGAGCAGCTAACCAATGTGGCTCAATATGCAGATTTGGTACTGGATGAAGTGAAGCTACAAATGCTGCACCACATCACCGACTTTACGGATGAAGAACTGAAAGAAGCTTTGGATGCAGTTGCGGCTGAACAAGCCAAGAAACGCGCGAAGCGGAAGAAGAAGTAAGATTAAATTAAATAAAAAAGAGAGGCTAAGGCCTCTCTTTTTTATTTAAGAGTTTATAAGAAGTAAAAACTGGGAAGCTAATACCGTTATTTAAATAGGAGCATTCCCTTTCCTGAGCAATTTTTAAAACATGGTTTTTAAAAACAAAGCGTAAGTGAGGTTAGGAGGGATTATTTTTCCTCATCAACTCCAAATAATCCTGATAACAGTCTGGATGCTCTAACTCAAATCCCATTTTCTGCATTCGAGTCGCGTAAAGTTTCTTACCTGTCACCTGCTCGCTTTCTACTTGCAGCAAAGGAAGTCCCATCTGTTGCTGAAACCATTGCATTATTTCATGCAATAATTTTGGATCGTTGTTTGTCGCAATATAAGAGTTTTCAGGATGTTCCACGTGAATCATCTGTGATAAGAAACGTGATAAATCTTCGATATGAATCCGGTTCGACCAGTGCAAATTTGGATAGCACGTCATAGAAGCAGCCATTTTTTGCAGACGCGCAACTGAAGTACCGTAAATGCCGCTCGGACGAATGATGGTAGATTGCTCAGGATAAGCAGCGAAATAAGCCTGCTCCATCTGCTGCAAGATTTTGCCCTGAGCATCAATTGGGTGAATTTCAGTTTCGTCGTCTACGATTTCACCGGAATTTTGCCCATACACTCGTGTCGATGACACCACCACAATCCGCTTCACCGGATGCTGTTTCAAGGCAGCCACAATAGGTTGAACCGAATCCAGATAAGTCTGCTGATAGCCTTCAACCGTACTTTGTTTTGGACTAAGTAATACATAGACCCAGTCAATCGGAGGAACTGCTGTTAAATCCAGTTGATGCACATCCTGAATCAGATGAGTTGCGAATGAATCTGTTTTGGGACTCTGGCTAATTGTGCTAATTTGATGACCTTGCTCAAATAGTTGTTTAGCCACACGTCGGGATGTTTTACCATAACCGATAAATAAAATATGCATTGAGCACCGAATCACAAATCTGGTTGAGGGGACATGGCTGCAGTCCATCAGTTACAAGGCGTTGGCAATGCCGCCGCTGCATTACTCGAAAAACTAAATATCTTCAATACTGATGATTTGCTTTTTCATCTACCACGTGACTATGAAGACCGTAGCACGATCATTCCTATGAATCAATTGAGCGTGGGACGCAGCTATCTGCTGGAAGGCATCGTTAAAGGTGTGGATTTCCCCCCTGGCAAACGCAAATCCATGGCTGTGCTGCTAGATGATGATTTTGGCAAAATCACTTTACGTTTTTATCATATTTATAAAGGCATTACTGACCGCTGCAAACTGGGTAACCGTTTAAGAATTTTTGGTGAAGTGCGGGTTGGTGCGCGCGGTCTGGAAATGTATCATCCCGAACTGCAAGTCATTACTGAGGACACACCTTTACCTCAAACCAAGCTCACGGCAATTTATCCGGCGACTGAAGGCCTGACCCAGCCAAAAATACGGGATTATATTCAGCAGGCCTTGGATCAATACAGCGATCATCTGCCTGAATTGCTGCCAGCAAAATTTAGCAATGGTTATGCGCTGAAACAGGCACTGGAATATATCCATCATCCACCAGTCAATGCCAATATGCTGCAGCTGGCACAAGGCTCACATCCTGCACAGCAGCGCCTGATCTTTGAAGAACTGGTAGCGCATCAGATCAGTTTATTGACACGTCGGGCCTTCATTCAGCAGGTCGAAGCGCCTTCATTTGCGCCAAGTCAGACCTATGCCAAACAGCTTTTAGCCAGTCTGGCTTTTGAAATGACCGGTGCGCAAAAACGTGTATCCAGAGAAATTGCACAGGATTTAAGAACCAATAAACCGATGTTGCGTCTGGTTCAGGGCGATGTCGGCGCGGGTAAAACACTGGTGGCCGGTGTCGCGGCCTGCCATGCACTGGAAGAAGGCTGGCAAGTGGCGTTAATGGCACCGACCGAGATTCTGGCCGAGCAGCATTATCTGAACTTTAAACGCTGGTTTGAGCCTTTGGGCTTAAATGTAGCCTGGCTTTCCGGCAAGCAGAAAGGTAAAGCTCGCGCAGCAGCAGAACAGCTGATTCGGGACGGAAGTGCCCATCTGGTCATCGGCACCCATGCGCTGTTTCAGGAAAATGTCGAGTTTGCCAAACTGGGTCTGGTGATTATTGATGAGCAGCATCGCTTTGGTGTGGATCAGCGCCTTGCTCTCAGAAATAAAGGGCTAGATGGTATGTCACCGCATCAACTGGTGATGACTGCGACTCCGATTCCACGCACACTGGCCATGTCGGCCTATGGTGATCTGGATACCTCAGTAATTGATGAGCTGCCACCGGGCCGCACCCCGATTCAGACCGTGACCATTCCATTAGACCGGCGCGAAGAAGTCTTGCAACGGATTGCCAGCAACTGTGCCGAAGGCAAGCAGGCCTATTGGGTCTGCACCCTGGTCGAACAGTCCGAAACCCTAGATGCTCAGGCCGCAGAAGCGACTTTTGCTGAAATTCGGGAACGCTTTCCTGCGCTGAATATCGGACTGGTACATGGCAAGATGAAAGCAGATGAAAAACAGGCGGTAATGCAGCAGTTTAAAAATAATGAATTACAGCTGCTGATTGCCACTACCGTAATTGAGGTCGGTGTGGATGTTCCGAATGCATCCATTATGGTGATTGAAAATGCTGAACGTCTGGGCTTATCTCAACTGCATCAGCTACGCGGTCGGGTCGGCCGTGGTGCCAAAGCCAGTTTCTGTGCCCTACTGTACAAACATCCGCTGTCGCAAAATGGTCAGGAACGCTTAAGAATCATGCGTGAAACCAATGATGGTTTTATGATTGCCGAGAAAGACCTAGAATTGCGTGGGCCGGGAGAACTACTCGGGACCAAACAGACTGGCGACATGAATTTCCGTGTGGCCAAACTGGAACGTGATGATCACCTGCTCAATCAGGCACATTATGTGGCCCAGCAGATGCTCAAGGATTATCCTGATCAGGCCGAAGCATTATTGCAACGCTGGCTACCGGAAGCACCGCGCTATGCCTATGTTTAAATTACTGCAACATGGAAAATCCTGGCTGACCCGCTTACAGCCCTGCCAGCTCTGTCTGACCGATCATCAGTCCATTCATTCAGTCTGTGAAGATTGCTGGCGACAATTACCCTGGGCACATCAAACCATTCAACGGCAGGAAATGCAGTTCCAGATTGCCTGCGACTATGCCTATCCGATGGACCGGCTGATTCAACTGTTTAAATATGAACAGAAGCTGCATTTGCAAAATTTACTGGCAGGTGTGCTGTTAAGCTTAGACCTACCTAAAGTCAGTGCGATAGTACCGATGCCGATCTCGAATGAGCGTCTGGCTGAGCGCGGTTATAATCAATCTCTAGTGCTGGCCAAACATGTGGCAAAACAGTTGAATGTACCCATCTGGCAACCTGTTCGACGAATGAAACAACACTCGCAAAAGGGCCTAAGCCGGCTGGAGCGGATTGAAGACATCCAATCACAATTCCAGATCAGTACCATTTCCAAGCTGCGTTACCGTCGGGTGCTGATTATTGATGATGTGGTGACGACCGGCAGCTCGATTCGAGCACTGAGCCAAACACTTGAACAACTGGGCTGTCAAAAAGTTTATGCAGCCTGTCTGGCAGGTGCTCAAATCTGAAAATTTAAGCTTGGGCGAGTAAATGAGACTTGACCCATGGAATCACAATTTCAGTGGTCAAGGGTGCGAGTCGTAGCTCTTTTTCATCCAGATCGACCCATTTCATTTCGGCAATTTCCGCTTCAATTTTTGGCGCTTGATCTAGACTTACCCAATAGACATAACTCACCAGTTGATGATCAGGTTCATTTGCCGTCTGGGTTTCAAAACGCCCAATGAATTGCTGAATCTGCGCCTGTGTGCCAATTTCTTCCTGAATTTCACGCAACATCGTTGCTTCTGGTGCTTCATTTGGCTCCAGCTTGCCACCAACCTGCATAAAGCAGGATGTCCCTTTTTTGCGAACCACCAGCAGTTGCTGCGCTTCATTTAAAATAATGGCTGCAGCCACCGTAATCACGTTCATTTATTTTCTACAAATCATGCTGTGGACAGCTTATTTTACAAGATCGGTCTGATCGACCATACCCCATTTCGCTTCAGGCGGCTGATAACTTTCAAACTGGCGCAAAATATCATCCAGATTATCACTCACAATTAAAGCATCGCTAAAGCGCGCTTTGGTAAAACCTTTCTCAGTCGTCATATAGATAAATTTGAGTAAATCATCATAGAAACCATCTACATTTAAAAAAGCACAAGGCTTTTTATGAATTCCCAACTGTGCCCAGGTCCATTGTTCAAAAATTTCCTCTAGGGTTCCGGCACCACCCGGAATGGCAATAAATCCCTGGGCCAGTTCCGACATGCGGGTTTTACGTTCATGCATATTATCGACCACAAATAGCTCGGTAATATGCGGATGCGCCAGTTCACGATTGACCAGCTGTCTTGGAATTACACCAATCACCTTGCCACCAGCAGCCAAAGCACTATCAGCAACAATGCCCATTAAACCGGAGCGACCACCGCCATAGACCAGCGTCTGATGCCTTTCTGCCAAGGTCTGACCAACCTTTTCGGCAATCTGGGCATAGAGAGGATCGGAGCCCAGTGCTGAACCACAAAAAATTGCGATAGAATTCATCATTTCACTCTCCAATTGACGCTATATTGTACGAAATCGCTGCAAGCGCGTTTTTTCCAAAAATAACTGCTTAATATCAGTGTTTTTATTCAATTCCTTGTCTAAAATACACCCATTCCAATTCACATACTGCGCCAGGGAGAAAAGACAGCATGCTTGAAGCCTTTTACGCCACAGAGCGCGGTAGCTTAGAAGATATCACGATTAACGGTGATTTCGACCTACATCCAGATTTAGTATGGCTTGATCTGATTGCACCTTCACAAGAAGAGCAGCAATGGATTCTAGATGCCTATGCGCAAAACTTACCGACCTTAAAATCGCTGGAAGATATTTCCTCGAGTGCCCGATTTTACCGTGATGATGACGGCATTTTGCATATCAGTACCTATTTTTTAACCAAAAATAAAAACTATCAGGTCGAGAACGAAAACGAAGATGAATCCAGCATGCTGGCGACGGTACAAACTGTAGCATTCATTCTACATAAGGATCGTCTGTTTACCTTGCGTGGCGAAAAGCTTGTGGCCTTTCGTGCCTTCCGTGCCCGTGCGCGCCGCAATGATTATGAAATCGATTATAAAGATCCAACCTGGATTCTATTGGGTCTGCTCGAAGCCAAACTGGATGAACTGGCCGACATTCTGGAAGATGTACATAAAGATTTAGAGAAATATTCAACTGAAGTGTTGAATAACCGCCATCGTGAGCAGATTCTCGATCTGGATGACATGATTACCCGTCTGGCTCAACTGGAAGATATGCTCGGTAAAGCGCAACTCTGTCTGATCGATTTGCGTCGTGTTCTAACTTTCCTGTCTCGTCCACGCGCCTTAGGCAGTCATATTTATGATGCGGATATCCGAGAACTCAGTGAAGATGTACGCTCGCTGGTTGAACATGATGCCTTTCTGTTCCAGAAAGTGCGCTTCCTGCTCGATACCACGTCCGGATTCATTAACACGGAACAGAACGATACAATTCGTCGATTCTCGATTCTGCCAAGTATGCTCGCTCCACCGATGCTCATTGCCAGTATTTATGGCATGAATACCGAAGTTCTGCCTTTTGCACAAGGCACCATGAGCTTCATTATGGTCAGTATTATTTTGATCGGCTTTTTAATCGGGCCATTGATTTACTTTAGATGGAAGAAGTGGATTTAATTTCTTCACCCTCTCTCTAACTCTCTCCCATAGGGAGAGAGGACTTCCAATATTTATTGAGATAGTAGTTTTTAAAAATATCATTTCTCTCCATAAATTTAGAGAGGAAGTTCCCTCTCCTTTTAGGAGAGGGTTAGGGTGAGGTCATATTTTAATCCTTCCTAACCTCCTTTTGATAAAGGAAGGAATTTACTTTTAAAATGTATCAACAATAAAAAAGCACCTGTCGGTGCTTTTTTATTTACTGAGTGATCTGTAAATCATCCTGTAAATGACAGGCCTGAATGATATTCATCATTTTAGCAGGAACAGCTTTAAACTGTAGTCCTTGCGCTTGAGGAGTTTGGCGCAACCAGCGCACCAATACTGCCAAAGCCAAAGTACTGCCACTTTCAAGCCCAGCCAAGTTGACCACAAGCGGAAACTTGGTCTGCGACTGAACCACACGCAAACCATTTAGGTAATAGTCCTGCGCATTGGCATAGTCAATCTTGCCTGAAACCTGCAATTCCTGATCCTTGAATACAATCACGGCTCACCTATCTGATTATTTCTTGTTCTTGTCGATTGCAGCTTCTGCATCCGGTTTGAAGTTAGCAATGGCTTTATCTATATTACCGCCATTACGTTTGACTGTCGCAGCAAACTGGTTACGGAATTGCAAACCTAGATCGATACCCGATACGTTGATGTTGCGGATTTTCCATTGTGAACCTTTGTCCACCAGCTGGAACGCCACGGGAATTTTCTCGCCCTTATTATTAAAGTCGATGGTTACAACAGGGTTTTTGCTATTGCTGGCCTTGTATGGACGCACGCTATAGGTCTGATTGCTGAACTTGGAAAATGCAGAACCATAATTTTCAATGAGCGTTTCACGGAAATTCTTTTCAAACTGGGCGCGTTGTGCAGCAGTACTATACTGGTTCGTCGCATAAGTCCCCATCACAATACGCGTGAAAGACTGTGAATCAATGTATGGATCCAGATTCTGGCGGACAATCGCTTTGACCAGCGCTGGATTGTTCTGCAATTTTGCGTTATCAGCTTTGAGGCGCTCAATCAAACCATCTGCCACTTTTTTAATAAAAGCAGGTGGCGCTTCAGACGGTGCAGCAAACACTGTACCAGCAACCATTGTTGAAAGAATGCTTGCTGCAAGCGTTTGTTTTACTAAAGTCTTCACTGAAATCTCCTCAATCTATTATTCAACAAATGCAGGTTCTGCATCAGTCGATTCTGAAACTGTCGCCTGTTCTGGGGCAGTTTCTTGACTATCCGACGATTTACCGGCACCGCCAGTAATGAACTTCGTCACTAAATCTTCAATTTCCATGGTGCCTTGGGTATTGGCAATCTGATCACCGCGTTTCAAATAGTTCAGACCACCACCTGGAATAATTTTCAGGTATTTTTCACCCAATAACCCATTGGTCGCTACCATAATATAAGCATCCTCATCAATATTGGTGATGGATTTCATGTTAGCTAACAGTTGTTTTTCCATGTCTTTTTGTTGCGCAGGGGTAGCAGCAGTATAGTCCGAACTATAACGTAACTCTTCCAGTGCTTCCTGCTGAACCTGCTTTAACTGTTCAGCATTAAACGAGGTCAATGAGCCATCCAGAGTCATATGCACGGTCGCCAGACGAGTTACAGGGTCCAGGGTAATGTCATCCACCTGCCCCACTTTCACACCACTTAATGCCACTTTGGCACGTGGCTTGATCCCATTTACATTTTCAAAAGTCGCTGTCATTTTATAGCTGTCGGAAATATTGTGTCCGACCAGACCACTGACACGCATTGCTAGGAAAAATAAGGCAATACCAAACAAAATAACAAAAACACCAACGGCCAGCTCACTAGTACGTGATTTCATTAAACACCTCCGAACATGACCGCAGTCAACACAAAGTCAAAGCCTAAAACGCACAGCGAAGAATACACGACTGTACGCGTTGTAGAAGTTGCAATACCTTCCGATGTCGGGACACAGGCATAGCCTTGATACACCGCAATCCAGGTACAAATTAATGCGAATACAAAACTTTTAATAATGGTGCCATTTAAGACATCTTTATAGAATTGCACGCTGCTTTCCATGCCGCTCCAATAAGCGCCTTCATCGGCACCCAGAAAATCCACCCCGACCATTTTGCCGCCCATAATGCCAACTGCAGCAAAGATGACGGAAAGCATTGGCAAGCTAAAAATCCCTGCCCAAAGACGAGGCGAAATCACCCGCTTCAATGGATCGACACCGATCATTTCCATACTGGACAATTGTTCAGTGGCTTTCATCAGGCCAATTTCCGCAGTCAAAGCTGAACCGGCACGTCCTGCAAACAGCAAAGCAGCGACCACAGGTGCCAGTTCACGCAGCAAGGTCAGCGCGACCGCTGTTCCCAGCATCGACTCACTACCAAAGGTCGATAAGATGCTAAACATCTGCAAACCAAGCACGGCTCCAATAAACAGGCCAGAAACCACAATAATCAGCAGGGACAATACCCCAACCCGATACATCTGATAAATAAACAGCTTTACGCCAAGCCAGGTCGGCATGGAAAATAAAATCTGCAACAGCATCAGGGTCGCGACCCCAATCCCCTGTACACGTTCAATAACGCGTCTACCTAA
Source organism: Acinetobacter lwoffii (assembly GCF_024129855.1). Classification (GTDB taxonomy): domain Bacteria; phylum Pseudomonadota; class Gammaproteobacteria; order Pseudomonadales; family Moraxellaceae; genus Acinetobacter; species Acinetobacter lwoffii_L. The sequence goes on along the minus strand of NZ_JAMXXC010000003.1, from coordinate 206,483 downwards.
TGCGGCAATTGCATTCATGAACGAACCTCATCACTTAAATAAGCTTGATGACTAAACTGATAATCCACTGGACCTTCTACCGAACCGGTCAGGAATTGCTGTACAAAAGCAGATGGATGCGCTTTCAGCTCTGCCGGCGTGCCCTCGCCCTGAATTTTGCCTTCTGCCACCACATAGATGTAGTCTGCAATCGATAAAGTTTCTGCAACATCATGCGAGACAATAATCGTGGTTAAGTCCAGTGCTTCACGTAATGAACGGATCAGACGAGTCAAAACGCCCATCACAATCGGATCTTGTCCGGCAAAGGGTTCATCGTACATGATCAGCTCAGGATCCAGCGCAATCGCACGGGCCAAAGCCACGCGTCGGTTCATACCACCGGATAGTTCAGACGGCATCATCTGTTCTGCACCACGTAAACCGACTGATTCCAGCTTCAGTGCCACGATTTCCTTAATCAGATGTTCCGGCAATTTAGTATGTGCTCGAATCGGAAATGCGACATTTTCATACACGCTCATATCGGTAAACAAAGCACCGCTCTGAAACAGCATGCCCATCCGTGCACGTGCTGAAAAAAGTTCGGAACGTGACATCGTGGCAATATCCTTGCCGTCCAATAAAACCTGACCGTGCTCAGGAACCAGCTGCCCACCAATCAGTCTTAATAAGGTGGTTTTACCAGTACCGGATGGTCCCATAATGGCGGTAATCTGCCCACGACGAATATTTAAACTCACGTCGTCATAAATCACGCGCTCACCCCGCTTGAAGCTCAGATTCTTGACTTCAATCAGAGATTGAGTATCTCGCGCTGTTTGATTTTTCATAGCTGAGTTTATTCCTGCATTTTTTCAGCATGCATACTATAAAGGAACGAAGTTCAAAATGTTAGCAGTTGAAAAAGATGGTTTAATATCATAAAAAAATGACAACAATGGATTATTTCGTATTTTTTATAATAAAAATATGCACTTAAGCTTGATTCAAGCACATTGATTAATTAAAAAGACTGTATAAATAATAGATAATATTACATAAAATCAAAGTCAATGCGATATATGGCATATACACCTCTATCAATTGAGATCGAAGAGCTAAGCTTTTCATATTAATAATTATCATAACCCTGACAAAATATGATTTAGTAGACATTTTACGTTAAAAAGCAAAAAACTCAATGCATAAAAAAACCGGTATTTCTACCGGTTTTTTATCTTCATCTAGCGACTGAATTAGTCGTTAAATTTACGACGTGGACGATCTTCACCACCGAACGAACGTTCACCACGTGGCTTGTCATCAAAGTTGCGACGTACTGGACGATCACCGAAATCACGCTTTGGACGGTCATCACCGAATGAACGTGCTGGACGATCACCGAAACCACCTTCACGACGTGGAGCAGGACGATCACCAAAATCACGTTTTGGACGATCACCATAACCGCCTTCACGAGCTGGTTTATAATCTACACGGTTACCACGGTTGTCATCATTAGAGCGAGGACGGTCACCAAAACCACCTTCACGACGTGGAGCTGGACGATCACCGAAGTCACGCTTTGGACGGTCATCAAACGAACGTTGTGGACGATCACCAAAACCGCCTTCACGACGTGGAGCTGGACGATCACCGAAGTCACGCTTTGGACGGTCATCAAACGAACGTTGTGGACGATCACCGAAACCGCCTTCACGACGTGGAGCTGGACGATCACCAAAGTCACGACGTGGACGATCTTCGCCAAATGCTGGACGTTCGCCACGAGGTTTGTCATCGAAGCTACGACGTGGACGATCATCACCGCCTTCACGACGTTTGAAGTTGCTTTCGCCTTCAAAACGACGACCACCACCGAAACCACCACGACCGCCATCACGACGACCGCCATCACGGCCACGACCGCGACCAGCGCCATCACGGCTACCACGTGCAGGAGGTGGAGATGGCTCAAGACCTTCAATTTCAGATACGTTTAGACGCGCATCAAGGAAGTCTTCTAAAGCACGGATTTTACCGCGTTCACGGTAAGTCGCCAAAGTAATGGCTTTACCAGTACGACCCGCACGACCTGTACGACCGATACGGTGTACATAGTCTTCATTCTTCATTGGAAGACCGAAGTTAATTACGTGTGAAATAGTTGGTACGTCAAGACCACGCGCTGCAACGTCAGTTGCAACCAAGATCTTCGCACGACCTTCACGGATGCTGCGTAAACGACGGTTACGAACAGTTTGTGGCATAGCACCGTGAAGCGCTACAACTGATAGACCTGCTTCAGCAAGTTCTTCAGCCAACATATCTGTGTCTTCTTGAGTTGACGCAAATACAACTGCTTGATCAACGTCTTCTTCGTTCAACCAGTGAGTAAGAAGTTTTTTCTTGTGCTCAAAACCGTCAGTCCAATGCAAAGTCTGAGTAATATCAGTATTGGTAGAGTGACCAGTTTCGATCGAAATACGCATTGGATCATTCATCATGCGTTCTGCAAGTGTAATGATACGTGGTGCAAAAGTCGCAGAGAACATAAGAGTTTGTTTGCGGTTTGCAGCCAACTCACCAATTGCTTCTAAGTCTTCAGAGAAACCTAGGTCAAGCATACGGTCAGCTTCATCGACGATTAACGCGTCAACTTTATCCAATTTGATTTGACGACGATTCACCAAGTCAAGTAGACGACCTGGAGTTGCAACAACAACTTGCGCGCCTTTTAACTGTTGAATTTGCTTACCAAAAGGCATACCGCCCATGATTGCAGCAATACGAACACCTTTCATGTGACGTACAAATGCGATTGCGTCTTGACATACCTGTTGTGCCAATTCACGCGTCGGTGAAATCACCAAAATATTCGGTTGAGTAACCGCTTTCATACGGTCTTTAAACGGTACTAATGTATCTTGGTTTGCCAACGCATTTAACGTAGGCAGTAAGAATGCAGCAGTTTTACCAGAACCTGTTTGGCTTGACACAAGAAGGTCTTTGCCTTCAAGCGCAGCTGGAATCGCTTGTTCTTGTACAGGAGTAGGAGTAGTAAAGCCTAAAGCGTCGAGAGCCTGGGTTAGAGATTCGTCGAGGGAAAAATCAGCAAAAGTTTTGCTCATAGAGAGTATTCACCCTGAAGTGGGTGCTCCATTTAATAAATAACAATTATGGACATCGGCAAAAAGCGGCACAGCAAATAATGCTGAAAATATTAGGATTCAGCAGCGATCCGAGTAACGACGATGTGGATATAACGCACGCATGATTACGGCCGCAAACCTGAAGGAATCGCTTAAGCGATTGGGGCGCGAAGGATATGTCCTCTCTATGGACAGCACGCGCATACAATGATTAGAAGATAGTGTTCAGGTAAAGAACAGAAATTAAGTGCGTGGCGGAATTATAGCAGAATATTCCACAATGTCATTAAGTTTTAAAACTAATTTCCCTTATTCTTAATTTATCTATATATTTCTAATACTTAAAATATAATAAAAAATGTAACAGGCGGTATAAAAAGTCACTTTTCGCCAATTCACCTGATATTTCCAGTATTCAAGCAAACATCAATACCCCTATACCAGTCTCTCGCGACTTAAATTTCCGTGCATAAAAAAGGCATCCCGAAGGACGCCTTTTCTCAATATTAGATCTGATTCATCTAAACCCGATTATTTTGCTGCTTCGCCCCAAGCAGGAACAACTGCTTGCATTAAAGGCTTAAGCATTTTCATTGAACAAGCCAAAACTTGACCATTTTCCATAGAGTCGCTACCACCACGTGCATCAACTACAGTACCGCCTGCTTCTTTTACGATCAATTCGCCAGCTGCGATATCCCAAGGCTTTAAACCAAGTTCGAAATAACCATCGAAACGACCTGCAGCAACATAGGCTAAATCCAATGCTGCAGAACCTGAACGACGATATTGCGCGCCAGCTTCAGTTACGTTTAACAGGGTTTGAAAATGGTTCTTGGCATAAGACACAACTTCGCCATTACGCTTGGCACGATAAGCGTGACCAACAGCCATAAAGGTATTTTCCAGGCTGTCTTTAACATTCACACGAATACGGCGCTGGTTCATCATGGCACCACGACCACGACTCGCAGAGAATAGCTCATCTTTCACCGGGTCATAAATCACCCCGTGTTGAGTAATGCCTTTGTGCTGAACTGCGATAGAGATACAGAAATGCGGGAAACCGTTAATGAAGTTTAAAGTACCATCTAGCGGATCGATCACCCAACACCAATCGGCGTCATGACCTTTACCTTCCTGATAGCCAAACTCTTCACCAAGGAAACTGTGATTTTTATAGCTTTTACGTAGGGTATCGATGGTCAACTGTTCCAAATAACGATCTACACGCGTTACCGGACCATCAATTCCTTTTTCTTCGACTTGTAGATCGAGTTTATGACGATTCTGATGCGCTTTTAAAAGCTCTTGACCAACTAACTGAGCCGCACGCGCAGCCATCACCACCATAGGTTCCATTGAACACCCACTACAAATTTGAAGACACTGATAAAGAATAATGCATAAAAGCCCCGATATCTTAGCAAATATCAGGGCTTTTTTGGGAAAAATCTGTCTAAAATTTTTAAGAACTTATGACAAGACGCTTTGCCCCAGGCTGGACCAAGCCTGATTGATTGATTTTTCAATACCTTGCGCATCCAGCCCCGCCTGCTGCAACATCTGTGCATGAGTCGCTTGTGCCATAAATGTATCATCCAGACCCAAATTCAGTATCGGTTTGACAATCTGCGCTTCTGCCAGATATTCATTCACGGCACTACCCGCACCGCCCATCACCGCATGTTCTTCTACCGTGACAAACAGACTGGTCGTCAATGCCAGATCATCGAGCATTTGGGTATCTAACGGTTTGACAAAACGCATGTTGATTACACGCACGCCAATCTCATGTTTCACGGCAAATGCTTCAGCAGCGTCGATTGCGGCCTGTACCCGGCTACCAAAGGCCAGCACAGAAATATATTCGTCATATTGCCCATTAAAACTGGCTACGATTTCCGCCTGACCGATCGGAATCTCAACCATCTTTTGCTGAATCTCGACGCCCAGTCCATTGCCACGCGGATAACGTACCGCTGCCGGTCCTGGATATAAATACGCAGTATGCAACATTTGACGACATTCATTTTCGTCTTTCGGCGCCATGATCACGATATTCGGGATAGTACGCATATAGGCATAGTCATAAGCACCGGCATGGGTCGGGCCATCTTCACCGACCAGACCAGCACGATCAATACCGAAAGTAACATCCAGATTCTGCAAAGCCACGTCATGTACCAGTTGATCATAACCGCGTTGCAGGAAAGTCGAGTAAATTGCAACCACCGGCTTCAAGCCTTCACAAGCCATACCGGCAGCCAAGGTAACTGCATGCTGTTCGGCAATCGCCACATCAAAGAAACGTTCCGGATATTCTTTGGCAAACTTCACCATGCCTGAGCCTTCGCACATGGCGGGAGTAATCGCAAGCAAACGTGTGTCTTGTGCCGCTTCATCGCAAAGCCATTGTCCAAATACATCCGAATATTTCGGTGCAGTATTGCTGGCGGCAACGGCATTGATTTTGCTAATCGCGTGATATTTGATTTGATCGGATTCTGCCGGAACAAAGCCCTTGCCTTTCTTGGTATAAATATGAATCAGGCGAGGACCTTTACGCTTTTTCAGCGCATTAAAGACATGTACCAGTTGTTTGACATCATGACCATCGTATGGGCCAAAATAGTCAAAGCCAATGGCTTGGAATAAGTTATCTGCAGCATCGGTTGCCGCACTGTGCAAACGCGAATTATACAGCCATTCCGGATGTGGCTGTACATAGGCCTCACCCTGCTCAGTAACATTAACGAATTCACCGCGCTCCCAAATGGCAGCCAGATGTTTGGCAAAACCACCGGTACTGCAAGAAATCGACATATCATTGTCGTTCAGCACCACCATCAGATCAGCACTGTGTGCCACGGCATCATTCAAGGCTTCAAAAGCCATACCCGCTGTCATGGCGCCATCGCCAATAATCGACACCACCTCACATGGCTTGTTTTGATAACGACGTGCCAGCGCCATACCCAGACCAGCAGAAATCGCCGTCGAAGAATGCCCTACCCCAAAGGTATCAAATTCAGATTCCTCACGAGCCGGGAACGCTGCCAGACCATCTTTGGCACGAATTGTGGTGAGCTGTTCACGACGACCAGTCAACACTTTATGCGGATAGGCCTGATGACCTACATCCCAGATCAGGCGGTCATGCGGTGTATTAAAGCAATAATGTAAAGCCACGGTGAGTTCAATCACACCGAGATTGGCACCAAAATGTCCGCCACTTTGCCCGGCAGCATACAAAATGAATTGACGTAACTCATCCGCCACTTGTTCTAGCTGGCTTTGCTCGAGTGCACGCAGTTGCTCAGGATGATTGATCGCATCAAGCAACGGTGTTACAGGGCGTTGAGTTGGGATTTCTGTATACAGCATATTATGGCAAAGCCTTCTAAAGCCTGGCAAATCTAAAGCTAGGTCAATGGGGAGTACCCGATCATATAGCTGAATTGTAGCAGCTTCAATTCAGCTACGCTTCTAGCGATGCAATATTAAACAATGATCTCGTCGGGGTGAAAAAATTGCAGCCTACGATTATCCTGAATAATCTTACTATTTATCAACTATTATCGTTCGCTTTCTACAAAAAAGAAAATCTATTGCAGAATTTCGACTTTGCAATTCTACCAATGTTCAAGCATTACGCTATACTTTAGCCAATTTCAGGATTTAACGGGTTCAGCTGTGCCAATCGAATTTGTCGCAACGTCAAGATTACCTACCGCTCACGGTGAATTTAAAATTACTGTATTTCAAGACCCTAAGACTGGCGAAGAACATGTCGCACTTTCCAAAGGACTTGAAGAAGTATCAGATGAGCCGGTGGTGGTGCGTGTACATTCTGAATGTTTAACCGGTGACTCCTTTGCTTCACTCAAATGCGACTGTGGCCCGCAATTGCAAGCGACTTTAAAACTGATCAATGAATTAGGCCGCGGGGTCATTCTGTATTTGCGTCAGGAAGGTCGTGGTATTGGCCTGACCAATAAAATTCGCGCTTATGCCCTGCAAGATCAGGGACATGACACCGTAGATGCCAATTTAATGCTGAACCTGCCCGCAGATGCACGCCAGTATGATATGTGTAGCATCATGCTGGATCATTTACAGGTGAAAGCAGTACGCCTGGTGACCAATAACCCTTCTAAAATTGAGGCTTTAAAAGCCCAGGGAATTAACGTGATCGATCGTGTGCCTTTGACTGTGGGTTTAAACCCTTTTAATGAACAATATCTCAAGACCAAGCACGAACGCATGGCACATCTTTATAAAAAGGATGATTTTTAATATTTTTAAAACCCTGTCCTACCTTATTTTAACTTAACCACTCCAAACCTCCCTTTCTTGCGCTTCGACTTAAAGCAATGCTTAAGTCTTGCTCGGGGAGGTTTTCCCTATCTTTCTTAAAAATGGGGTTAGGGGAAGATTAAATCGTCATCGAGAAAATCCGGTTCTCCGGTATGCGTCGCTTTAAACGTAAATCAAAAGCCATACAAATATTGCGTACAAATGGTTTCCCTTTCTCCAGAATCGTGACTGACGAGTCTGAAAATTGAATCAAACCATCCTGTGCCATTTCCTCAAGCTGTTCCAAAACCTCATCAATTTCAGGGAAAAGCATCTCGGAATTTTCCCATGAGGTGCTAAAGCTGCACATCAAATTTAGAATATGTTGCCGGATGATCAAATCTTCCTGATTTAAGACATGTCCTTTAAATACCGGAATTTCATTGCGCGCCAGGCATCCATAATATTCTTCAATGGTTTTCACATTCTGCGCAAAGCTGTACCAGCTATCACTGATTGAAGAAATCCCGAGTCCAATCATCACCTGGGTTTTAGAGGCTGTGTATCCCATAAAGTTGCGGTGCAATGTTCCCGCTTGAAAGGACTGGTACATCGCATCTTTCTCTAAGGCAAAATGATCCATACCGATTTCATGATAGCCATGTGCCAGAAGTTTCTTTTTACCCGCTTCATAGCATTCCCGTTTGATCGCATCTTTGGGCACATCGGCATCTTTAAAACCGCGCTGACCATTACCTTTAATCCAGGGCACATGTGCATAGCTATATAAAGCCAGACGGTCCGGCAAGAGCGAATTGGTTTGTTCAATAGTATTTAAAACATCATCCAGACTCTGAAATGGCAGACCAAAGACCAGATCATGGGAAATCGATTCATAGCCAATTTCTCGCGCCCATTCGGTCACCTGTTTAACATTTTCATAAGGCTGAATCCGGTGAATCGCCTTTTGCACGGTTTCGTTATAATCCTGCACACCATAACTGACCCGACGAAAACCCAGGTCATACAATCCCTGCAAATGTTCACGCGTAGTATTATTGGGATGACCTTCGAAACTGAATTCATACTCAGGCGCTACGTCTGCTTTGGCCAGAATGCCTTGAATTAGTTGAGCCAGATGTGCCATTGAAAAAAAGGTCGGTGTTCCTCCACCAAAATGAATCTCTTTAATGATGGGCTTTTCTTGTAATAACTCGCAATATAGATCCCATTCTTTCAGCAGTGCCTGAATATAAGGTTGTTCGACTTCATGGCGTTTGGTCACGCGCTTATGACACCCGCAGAAGGTACACAGGCTTTCGCAAAATGGCAGGTGGATATACAAGCTAATGCCTTCGCTTTGATTGGATTCATCAAAAGACTTTTTTAGCGTTTGCTTCCATTGTTCCAGCGAGAAATTCTGCTCTTCCCAATACGGAACAGTGGGATAACTGGTATAGCGTGGCCCGGGAACATTGTATTTTTGAATCAGGGAATTGACCTGTACCGACATAACACCCACCTATTACCGTCGAGAAATGCTCAAGCCAATGAGCGCTTGTGAGTTATTGTGCTGAGCTTGAAAAAAGAATTCAACCTAGCCATTTAGTCGGATTTAATGATGCATTCTGCTTATAAATAGTGGAATGTAATGTCTGGGCTGATGAATTGCATCACCAAATTAGACCTTAATCTTTGACTGATTTTATGCTTTGATGTCGTTAGTTTTTTATTTCCCTACGAGGGCTCTGATGCAGCATCCTACATCTACGGATATTCAACGCGTTCGTGAATTTCTCATCGACTTGCAGGCACGGATTTGTGCAGCATTAGAACAGCAGGAACGTGCTGGCGGCGGTACGGCCGAATTTATCATCGATGACTGGGAGCGTCCAGAAGGTGGTGGTGGCCGTTCACGTGTTTTGCAAAATGGTACGGTGATTGAAAAAGGTGGGGTAATGTTCTCCCACATCAACATTTCCAAGCTACCTGCTTCTGCGACCGAACGCCATCCCAATATTGCCGGTGCCAAAGCGCAAGCAATGGGGGTATCACTGGTCATCCATCCAAAAAACCCGAATGTACCGACTTCGCATGCCAACGTGCGTTTATTTGTGGCTGAAAAAGAAGGTCAGGATCCGATTTGGTGGTTTGGTGGCGGTTTTGACCTGACCCCGTTTTATCCGAATGATGAAGATGTACTGTCTTGGCATCAAACGGCGCATGATCTATGTGCGCCATTCGGCGAAGAGATTTATCCTGAACATAAACAATGGTGTGATGATTATTTTTATCTGAAACATCGTGATGAACAGCGTGGCGTTGGCGGCTTGTTTTTTGACGACCTGAATCAATGGGATTTTGAAACCTGTTTCCAGTATATGCAGGCTGTAGGCAATGGATATCTGGAAGCCATTCTGCCGATTTTCCAGCGCAATCAGGATAAGCCTTATACCGAAGCACAACGCGAGTTTCAGTTATACCGTCGCGGCCGTTATGTGGAATACAATCTGGTTTATGACCGCGGCACCCTGTTTGGCTTGCAGACTGGTGGCCGGATTGAATCGATTCTGGTCAGCCTGCCCCCGCTTACCGGATGGTCATATCGCCCTGAATGGGATGAGGGCTCACCGGAAAAACGCTTAACAGATTACTACCTGAAACCACATGACTGGTTAACAGAATTAAAATCCAACGCAATGAAATGATACAAACGGCCCTCAAATAGAGGGCTGCTTTAATAGATATATCCTCTATACTGCTGCATAGAAATACCTGATTTGATCGCGGCACCCTATCGCTACATCGATCATATTCTATTTGATGTCTAGTGAGAATAACAATGCATAATCTTCAATTAAATCTACCTGTGTTGGCCTTTTGGCTTTTTCTGGCTCTCGCCATCAGCGCGATGAGTACCGCAATTTTGAGTCATAATCTGATTCTGGATGGCGCCGCTATTCTGGTGAGTATCCTGACTGGGCTTGGGGTTGTTCTCAGTATGGCGCTGATGTTTGCGGAACATATTATGGATATTTGCAGCTCCTAAAACCCTGATAACTTAGCAGCAATTTAAAATCGCGCAGGCTTTAGTCCCTGCGCTTTTTCACGTATATTGATGGCCATTTCCGCACATGGACATTGTGAAATGAGCAAAAAATTTGCCGTGATTGGTAACCCGATTGAACAATCACGTTCTCCAGAATTGCACCACGCCTTTGCAGCCAAAACTGGGATCGACCTGAATTATAGTAAACGTTTGGCTCCACTGGATGGCTTTGAAGCCAACATTCAGGAATTCTTTGGCCAGGGCGGTAGCGGCCTGAATGTTACTGTCCCCTTCAAAGAGCAGGCTTTTGGCCAATGTCAGGTGCTGAGTGAACGGGCCAAAATTGCCAAAGCAGTGAATACGCTATGGATGGAAAATGGCATCCTGCATGGCGACAATACCGATGGTCAGGGACTGGTTGAAGCCATCCGTACCTTAGACTGGCCACTGGAAAATACCAATATTCTGATTATTGGAGCAGGCGGTGCCACGCGTGGTGTGATTTATCCACTCACCCAAGCAGGTGCGAAAAAAATCGTAATCGCCAATCGTACCTTGGCACGCGCGGAACAACTGGTCGCTGATCTTCAGGATGCCGTACCTCAAGTCGAATTACAGGCGATTTCACTAGACAATTTAGCCGGTGAATTTGATTTGGTGATTAATGCCACCTCTGCCAGCCTCAGTGGTGATGCTTTGGTTTTACCAGAGGCGTTACAGTTTAAACGGGCCTATGAAATGGCCTATGGCAAACCTTCTTCCTTTCTCGATCAAGCCAAAGTACGCGGTGTACCGACATCTGAAGGTTTTGGCATGCTGGTCGGTCAGGCAATTGAATCTTTTTACATCTGGAATGGTATCAAGCCGGATTTAAAAGAGTTTCTTTAAAACCCCTATCTCTCCAATGAGTTCAGTTCGGGTTGCAACTGCAACCCTTTACTTCCCTCCTACTACTTTTTATAAGCTGAAAAACCATGAATTGGTTTTAATGACATTTTAGAATGAGTTATTTTGCGACCTGAATCCGAGCACAATTCATACAAAAATATACTGGACAAATCACCTTTTAACTCATTAAATTCCATTGATATAACAAGTTTTTAATCTTCCTGTAATGTAAACACCTAATGATGAAATTCGATGATTTCATTCATTAGCCTTAAAAATCGATTCGCTTTTCTGACATTTTTATTCACTGAATTCATCAATGTTTTTTTATCCCGAATGTGAATAATCAAAGAATCGATACAGATAATCCAAAACTAATTTCAATCAGGATTAAACGCATGCCAGCATATAAAGCCCCTTTACACGACATTCGCTTCCTTATGAATGAAGTGCTTGACTACCCTGCGCACTACCAGAATTTGTCGAATGGTGAATATGCCGATGCCGACACGGTAGATATGATCTTAGAAGGCGCTGCAGATTTCTGTGAAAATGTACTGTCGCCGTTGAATCAAAGCGGTGATGAAGAAGGCTGTCATTTTGAAAATGGCGAAGTAAAAACACCGAAAGGCTTTAAAGAAGCTTACGACCAGTTCGTACAAGGTGGCTGGCAAGGTCTGTCTTATCCTGAAGAATTTGGTGGCCAAAACCTGCCAATGTCTTTAAACCTGATCAAATCGGAAATGATGGGGACTGCAAACTGGTCATTCCAGATGTATCCGGGTTTAAGTGTGGGTTGTATCAACACTATCATGCAATATGGTACCGATGAGCAGAAAAACACGTATCTGCCTCACTTAGTTGCAGGAACTTGGGCGGGTACCATGTGTCTGACTGAGCCGCAATGTGGTACTGACTTGGGTCAAGTTAAGACCAAAGCAGAGCCGAAAGAAGATGGCAGCTATGCCATTTCAGGCACCAAAATCTTTATTTCCGCAGGTGAGCACGACCTGACTGAAAATATCGTACATATCGTACTGGCACGCCTTCCAGATGCGCCGCAAGGTACCAAAGGGATTTCTCTGTTTATCGTACCGAAATTTATTGCTGCTGCAGATGGCGGGATCGGCGAGCGTAATCCAGTGAACTGCGGTTCGATTGAACACAAAATGGGGATTCGCGCTTCAGCAACGGCTGTACTGAATTTTGACAATGCGACTGGCTACCTGATTGGCGAACCGAATAAAGGCTTGCACGCTATGTTCACCTTTATGAACACGGCGCGTATTGGTACTGCGATTCAGGGTATTTGTCATGCTGAATTGTCATTCCAGGGTGCTTTACCGTATGCCAAAGAGCGTATGTCAATGCGCGCCCTTTCTGGCAAAAAAGATCCGGAAAAAGTAGCGGATGCGATCATTCACCATGCTGATGTCCGCCGTATGCTATTGACGCAAAAAGCCATTGCTGAAGGTGGCCGTGCCATGATTTATCATGCAGCAAAAATTGCCGACAACATGAATGATGCTTTGCTGCGTGGCGATACTGCAGCATTTGAACAGCATGATGACCATCTTGGGTTCTATACTCCAATCCTGAAAGGCTTCCTGACCGAAATGGGTTATGAGGCATCAAATCACGGTATGCAAGTCTTCGGTGGACATGGCTATATCAAAGAATGGGGCATGGAACAGATCGTACGTGACTCACGTATCTCTACCCTGTATGAAGGCACAACAGGTGTTCAGGCACTGGATCTGATTGGCCGTAAAGTGCTGTTAACCTCGAAAGGTAAAGTGATTCGTGATTACACTGCTGAAATCCTGAAATTCTGCGGTCAGCATGCACGTAATAAATATATGCGCCGCTTTGCCTGGGATTTGACCAAGCTCTGTGCACAGTGGAATGCACTAACTGTGCGTATCATGCTGGCTGCACGTAAGGACCGCGACATCGTTTCTTCTGCATCAGTCGATTTCCTGATGTTCTCCGGTTATGTGATGATGGCCTACTTCTGGGCACAGCAAGCTGCAGTCGCTTCAGCCAAACTAGCTTCTAATGACGGTACGGAAGTTCCAGAATTCTATAAAGCGAAAATCAAAACTGCTGATTTCTACTTTGAACGTATTCTGCCACGTACTCAAGGTCATGCTGAAGCGATGGTGAATCCCTCTAAAACCATGACGGCACTGGCACCAGAACACTTTAGCTTTGACTACTAAGCTGTAAATTGAGTTAAAAAGGGCGCTTCGGCGCTCTTTTTATTGATGTAGATACCCTTGTTTAACTTAAAAAACCTTTCTGGATAGAAAATATACAAATTTAATTTTATATTTTTCAACATCCTAATAAATTAGCCAAACAAAACGCTTGTATATCTGAAAATAAGCGGTATGATAATCCCAACTAGAAAAATTCTTGTTTTGGTTAGTCTTCTTTTAAGTATCGCAGTTTTAGTCATAAACCTTCGTATTACAGATCAAAAAGCTCCATCCTTTTTATTTTTCAAAGTTACAGTTAGTCATCTGAAATTTTGGCTATAAATTCATACGATTCAATAGGTTATATTATGTCTAATACAGTTAACGGTACAGTAAAATGGTTCAACGAAACTAAAGGTTTCGGTTTCATTCAACAAGAATCAGGTCCAGACGTTTTTGCTCACTTCAGCGAAATCACTGGTTCAGGTTTCAAAACTTTAGTTGAAGGCCAAAAGGTTTCTTTCAGCGTAGCTCAAGGTCAAAAAGGCCCTACAGCTGTAAATATCGTTGCTCTATAATTTAGAAGCAAGATATTGAAAAAAAGCACTCTTAGAGTGCTTTTTTTGTGCCTATCATTTTCTCATACCGCTCTAGTTTTTAAAGATCATTGGGTTGATCTAAAAAACGGTGTGCTCTATGCCAGGCTAAAAATACCGGATCAGGGGCAAAACGTTTTGGTACGTCGATTCGCTTACCGTGATAGGGTTTTAAATAGGCGTATAAACTCGCATCTTGCTTGGCCTGATTCGCGATACACACTTTAAGCCCTTCATCCAACGTGATAAATCCCTGATCGAAAGCTTGATCCAATAAAGAAGATAAACAAATTCCATTACGCGGATTTTTTCGATGTGCCTGATTTTCAGACCAGGGTACGATATGAGAAGCCACTAAAAAGGCTTTGGCCTTAATGCCTGAGATCGCACATTGATATTGATAATTAAGTTTAACTTGTAAAGCAAATTTCTGGTGTGGCGAACCGCGAACCTTTACCCTTGCATATTGATCTTCAACACTATAATCAAGGATTTCTTGACGCAAATGCGTATCTAGTAAAGTGTCCTGTTTTTCTCCTCTTCCCGCTAATTTAAGTAATCGCCAAAAATCATCTGCCGTGATCTCATTCATGCCATATTGTTGAAAAAAATGTGCCCAAGTATTTCCGCGTGGTTTAAAAGTCCATTGAAAATCTTCCAAATCGGACTGCAGAATAGGATCTATAAAACGTATACCATCAATCACTTCCGCAAAGACCGGTTTGGTTTGGCGTTTTTGATGATTTTGAGGAATGGCAGTAGGTGCAATAATCTTGGCTATACAGCCTGCACCATAAAGATAGAATTGATTTTTAATTTCAGAGGCTTTTTGCGGTCGTCGATATAAAAAGAAATCCCCTTCCCTGACTCGATTATATTTAGACTGATCCCAATGATATTCTTTAAAGTCCCGATCTTCATAAACCAGATGATCACTTTTACTATCAAAAATAAAGAATCGGGTATCGGTTAAATCCATCTGTTGAAAAGCCCATAATGTATCCACCTGCCCACCCTCTAGAAATTATAATATTCATTTAATTTAATCTTTGAATATTCTCAGAAAACTTCTCTTTAAGAAAGCGTCAATCAGACTTTAGGCATTTTATTTAAGGCAATAAAAAACCCCAATAAACTCCTATTAGGGTTTCTTTTAGAACAATGGAGAAATTAAATAATTAAAGAAATTCTTCTAATACCGAATTTAAAAAGATATGTCCCTGTTCGGTACATGAAAGCCGGTCTTGATCATCAACCATTAATTTTCTGTCACGTAAAGAGCTCAGTAACTCCTGTAAAGTATCTAGACTCAAACCGGTACGTTCGGCATAGAGTTTGGCTTCCACACCCTGATTTAAACGTAACGCATTCATCATAAACTCAAAGGGCATGTCAGCATCTTCAATCCGCTTAAACTGCAGATGTTCAGCAGGTACTTCGGCTAAGTAGTCTTTAGGTAAACGGGTTTTCTGGAACCGATACACGCCATCCGGCTGAGTGACTTTGCCGTGTGCTCCGGCACCAATTGCCAGATAATCACCAAACTGCCAGTAATTCAGATTATGCGCTGAAGGCAATTCTTTACGCCAAGCCGAAACTTCATAGTTGATAAAGCCTTGAGCTTTTAAGTAGAGCTCACCCTGCTCCTGAATATCTTCCAATACTTCATCGACAGGCAAAATCGGTTGAGTCCGGAAAAATACCGTATTGGGTTCAATCGTCAGCTGATACCAGGAAATATGGGTTGCGCCCTGCTCCACTGCCAGTTTTAAATCATGCAAAGCCTGTTCTAAAGTCTGTTCAGGCAAACCATGCATCAAGTCGACATTAATCCGCTGAAACCCAGCTTCACGTGCCAGCCCAATGGCAGAAATCGCATCTTCATTGCTGTGAATCCGTCCCAAACGCTTGAGATGCTCGGTATTAAAACTCTGTACCCCAATCGACAGACGGTTAATGCCGGCCTGCAAATAACCGGCAAACGGATCATGTTCGACTGTGCCGGGATTGGCTTCCAGCGTAATCTCACAGCCTTCGGCAAAGGGAATAACGGCTTTGAGCTGATCAAATAACCATTGATAGCCTAGGGCAGAAATCAGTGACGGCGTCCCCCCACCAATAAAGACACTGTGAATCTGCCGGCCTTGGGCAAAATCGACCTGAGTTTTAAAGTCTTCCACCAGTGCTCGTAAATATTCCTGTTCCAATTCCAGTGATAGCTGACCATCCGGAACCGCATGTGAATTGAAGTCACAATAAGGACATTTGCGCACACACCAAGGCATATGAATATATAAGGACAAAGGGACAGCAGCAGGATTCAATTCAGCCAAAGAACTACTCAAAAACGATTACAAGATATAGCCGAATTTTAACATGACTCGGCGGCAACACTGCTAAAATTAAATTTGATCGTGTGATATGCCTAAAAATTTAAATAGAATTAGTCAGTTAAAATTATGAAAATATCTTCGCAACTTATTATTTTACTTCCTTTGGTTTTTGCAATCGGTGTTTTATTGACACTCCAGACCGCAATTAATACACAACTAAAAGAATATTTATATTCTCCTATTCAAGCTGCATTTTTTTCCTTTTTGATTGGTACAATAGTGCTCGCCGTAATCGTACTTTTTCAGTCCAATCCCAAACCCGGTTTACAGGAACTGATGAGTGTTCCCTGGTATTTATGGCTCGGGGGCATCGTAGGTGTATACGCGATTAGCATGAGCATTTATGCAGCGCCCAAACTTGGCTTTCTGGTTCTTAGCGGTCTCATTATTTTTGGTCAGATGGTGATGTCGATGCTGGTCGATTATCTGGGATTATTGGGTAATGAAAAAATGCCGGTTAACTGGCAACGTCTTTTAGGCGGCGTGGTAATTTTTATTGGTGTGCTTCTCACTTTACAACGCTAAACCTTCTATTTAAGCACATGATCACGATGAGTAATTTTTGTGTCGAATGTTTCACCAGTCACAACCTTTGGTTTTGAATTAAAAAAACTTTTTCATCTGATGCTGCCTATTCTGGTGACCCAATTTTCTCAGGCTGGTCTGGGTCTGATTGATACCATTATGGCCGGTCACCTGTCTGCTACCGATCTTGCCGCGATTGCCGTCGGAGTAGGACTCTGGATTCCGGTGATGCTGCTGTTTAGTGGCATTATGATTGCCACGACGCCTTTGGTTGCTGAGGCCAATGGCGCACGCACACCTGAAAAAATTGCCACCATTGCACGTCAATCGCTTTGGGTTGCCCTGATTCTTGGGGTAATTGCCGGCTTGATTTTGCAACTCTTGCCGGCCACTTTGCCACTTTTAGGTGTACCGGAAAGCTTACAACCTAAAGCCGGTTTATTTCTGCATGCGATTGGTTTTGGTATGCCAGCGGTAACCATGTATGCGGCCTTACGCGGCTATTCTGAAGCGATTGGAAATCCGCGTCCGGTGACCGTGATTAGTTTATTGGCGCTGGTCTTGCTAGTTCCGCTGAACTATATCTTTATGTATGGTATTGGCCCTGTTCCGGCCCTAGGCAGTGCAGGCTGTGGGTTTGCCACGGCGATTTTACAGTGGCTAATGGTCATCACCCTCGCGTTGTATATCTTTAGAAATAAGGCCTATCAACGTACCCAGCCTTTTACCCATTGGGAAAAAATCAACCCGGAATGGATGAAGCGCATCTTACAGCTTGGCTTTCCAATCGGATTGGCAATTTTTTTTGAGGTCAGTATTTTCAGTACTGCTGCAATTGTGCTGAGTCCTTTGGGTGAGACCATTGTCGCTGCCCATCAGATTGCTATTTCTGTCACTTCACAACTGTTCATGATTCCCATGTCACTGGCGATTGCCCTAACCATTCGGGTTGGCACCTACTATGGTGAACAGAACTGGCAAGCCATGCGTAAAGTACAATATCTCGGCCTGATTACTGCCACTATTCTGGCGATCCTGACCATGATTCTGCTTTGGGTTTTCCGCAATGAAATCGTAGCACTCTACACCTCAGATCTGATCGTGACCCAAATTGCGGTGTATCTGATTCTGTTTGCCATTGCCTATCAGCTGATGGATGCCTGGCAGATCAGTGCGGCAGGTTGTCTGCGCGGCATGCAGGATACCAAGGGGCCAATGTGGATTACCATGCTGGCTTACTGGGTCATCGCCTTCCCGGTCGGGGTGTATTTGTCCCGCTTTACCGACATGGGCGCCGCCGGTGTCTGGGTTGGCCTGATTGTAGGCCTCAGCGTAGCTTGCATACTTTTATTGGGCCGTTTATATGGCAATAATAAACGCTTAAGTCTAAACAACTAAACACTTTTATTTGATTAATTTAAGTTAGAAAATGCGCTGAGATTAAAGATCCAGCGCATTTTTTAATCCTTGTGGAATCTCAGATTCATCCACTACATCTTTAATCACCACCTGCCCCACAATTACATCCGTACCATTAAAAGTCATGGTGGGTGAACCATATAGCTCATAACCTTCATTTAAGGCACGGGTCACCCGCGCACAAAAATGTACATCATCTTTCCCGGTAAAATATCGATAGACTTTCATTGAATTTTCTTCATTACTACACTCTGTTTATTCTAAGCTTTTAGCTATAAAACAACATTCAGAATTAGTACTCGGTCTTATCTAAAACGATGACGGATTCCGGCATATTCTTATAGTTTAAACGCAAGCAATAAAGATAAATCTTTTAACAAATCAAAGATGATGCATTAAACATGGAGAAGCTGAAGGAAATCACAACACAACCTCTACAATTAAATCTAGGCAATTGAACCGTTGTCACCTATGATCAAATACATCCATTCATAGTTGGTTTCAAGGAATCTCGCATGGCAAAAACGGCTAGCACGCCCGGTCGTCGCTTTATGAAACTTGCCGGAATGACCGCAAGTATTGCAGGTAAAACCCTCTCCAATTCCATTAAAAATTTAACTGCCGATGACGAGCAGAAAAACACTGCACGCATTAAATTATTTCAGGATATTGGTGTGCAGATTGCGGATACCTTGGGGGAAATGAAAGGCGCAGTCATGAAAGTTGGCCAGATCGCCTCTCAATATAAAGATGTTTTCCCGCCCGAAGTCGCTAAAGCCATTGCCAAGTTACAGCGTCAGGCGCCACCGATGCCGTTTAAAGAAATTCAGGCACAAGTGGAAAAAGAATTGGGTAAACCTTTACAGCAACTTTTCCAGCAGTTTGATGAGCAGCCATTTGCCGCGGCCTCGATTGGTCAGGTGCATAAAGCCACCCTACCGAATGGCCAGCAAGTTGTGGTCAAGGTGCAATATCCTGGTGTGGATGAAGCCTGCGAAAGCGACCTGAAACAAGTTCGTCTGGCACTGCGCATGATGGGCGTCTTAAAGATTGACCGTAAACTTCAAGATCAATTATTTAAAGAAATTCAGCACAGTCTGGACAATGAGCTGAACTATGAAATTGAAGCCCAGAATCTGGAAATCGCCCGTGCCTTCCATGAGCCTCTGGACAATAAAATTGTGATTCCGAAAGTGTTTCATGAGTATTCATCGCGACATATTTTGACCTTAAGCCAAGAGCTTGGTGAAAGTATCGAAACTGCCAGCACTTGGCCACTCGAAACCCGAAATGCTTTAGGCCGCCGCCTCTTGCGCGCCATTGGTCAGGAAATTTTTTATCTGAAACGCTTTCACTGTGACCCGCATCCAGGCAACTTTGCATTTCGTGAAGATGGCTCTGTGATTGTTTATGACTATGGTGGCGTCAAAACCTTATCGACTGAAGTGATTGGACATTTTAGGGAACTGATCCATGCTGCACGCGAGAAGAATATTCCCGTGATCGAGCAACAGCTGGATGCGCTGCATTCCTTGACTGAAACTGGAAAATTCCCGAAAGAATTATATGAACAGTGGCTGGAAGTGCTCATGCGTCCTCTGGTCACTGACTATGATTTTGCCGAAAACTCAGCGCATCATGATGGGATGGAGTTGCTGAAACCTTCGTTGAAATATTGGGATGTATTTAAGCCCTCTCCTGATACCTTGATGGTGAATCGCACAATTTCAGGACAATACTGGAACCTGATTCATCTCAAAGTACATGATGATTTAAGTGATGTATTTGAAGAACTGGTACCGAGTCGAAGCTAAGTTGAGACGATAGGCTTACACGCTGTAACCCTAGATTACTTGAAATATCAAATGTTACATTATAACATTTAATCAAGAATCATGAGGAAGTTAGATATGCGTTCAGATATCCATCCCGAGTATCGTGAAGTGTTATTCCATGATACCAATGCCGATGCCTATTTCGTGATTGGCAGCACGATGAACTCGAGCCAAACTAAAGAATATCAAGGTAAAACATATCCTTATGTAACACTAGATATTTCGAGTGCATCACATCCTTTCTATACGGGTGAGCAACGTCAGACCAGCAATGAAGGACGTGTGGCAAGCTTTAACAAACGTTTTGGCCGCTTTAAACGGGGCTAAAACCGAAAACCCTCAGTTATCTTAAGATTTAAATCGTGGTTTATGTCAGGAAATGACCTCCAATTTCCTGACTTTTTTATGCGCTTATTTTAACTCTGTGCCAATACGATTGAAGTTAAATAAAAGCCCAGCGCCAGAACAATAATGCCGACAATTAAGCTGGATAATGCATATAACAGCGCTAGGCCCATAGCACCTTGCTTGAATAACAAAAAGCTTTCCAGACCGAAACTGGAAAATGTGGTAAAACCACCGAGAATTCCCACCATTAAAAACAGACGAGCTTCTTGTTGGAGTACTGGATACTTTTGGCTACAGGCAAAAAAAATCCCGGCACATAAACAGCCCAGAATATTGATCCACCAGGTGGGCCAAGGAAATTGCATTTGTGGTTTGAACAGCCAAAGTCCGGCTGCATAACGCAGACTGGCACCGATTGCCCCACCCATTGCCACCCAAAGCCAGCCCATATTTTTTTCCTGTTCTATTTATTGATCAAGTTTATTTTATCCAAAGTTTCATATTCATCATGGATAATTTTCACTGTTATCTTGAACCGAAAATCAATGAAATACCATGGAACTTCGCAAGAAAATTGCTATATTTATTGCATCCAATTTTCATGAATGGCACAGGAAAAACAGCATGGCACAGGATTTATTGGCCCAGTTGGCAGCAGGCGAAGCAAAATTTGCAGATGTGATTACTTATATCGAATCGCGTTATACGCATACACCGACTGCATTTAAAAATGGCCAGCAGAATAATGCGGCCACAGAAAACCAGGGCAGCGCCAAAGTCTTTTCTTTTGCACAATTAAATGGTCTGGATCAGGCACAGACCTTAAGCCTGTTTGCTGAGCATTATGCTTCTGTACTGGCGACGCCAGAGGCGACTGATCATCAGAATATCCGCCAGTTTATGCTCAATGGCTGGGATGGAATTGCCTTTGAAGGTCAGGCTTTAACTGCGAAGTAAGTACTAAGCAGATAAAAAAACCGCTCAAAGGAGCGGTTTTTTATACAACTCAGAAGTGTATAGGATGTCTGTTTTAGCTCTTACCGACTTTTTCAATCCACTTAATGGAACTGACGCGGAAAACTTCACAGGCACCATCACCCGTATCGGTCGGCGTTAAAGACGATTTCCAGACCAGATCTTTGTCACGCACTTCAACCAGTTCCCCTTGCATACGCACCAGATCGCCACGCTTTACTTTTTTAATTGCCTTGGCAATTTCAGGATTGGCAGGAATGATATGCATATTGGACACCATCTGCTTGGCTTGTTCTACCGGCACTGGCACCCGATCCATTTTCCAGTTTAAATAACGGTCATATTGATTCACTGTGATATGTCGGGCAATTTCAGGTTCAGCAAACAGCCCCCAACTGACGGCATAATCAATCGGAGAGAATTTGGCTTGCGGGTCAGAACTATAAACCTTGGAACCCAGAATACGGAAATCACCTTTAAAGGGCTGCAAGACCGAAATTGACTGGCCTTTAACGACAGGAGGCAAACCTTTGGCAATATTGTGGTCGACCGAGCTATAGCCCGAAATAGGCAGCAACAGGCTGGCCAGCAAAGCATAATGTTTAAAGTATTTGAGCATAATTTTTAATCTAATCCTAATCAAGTTGATCAAACGTTTTAAGGATATCTTCCTTGATCTTACGGATTTTTTAATGAATAAACAGTTGAACTTGGTAACAAACTGCACGTATTTAGTCAGCTCGATATATGCCTGTCATTTTATTTTTCAGTTAAGCTAGAACGTATTTCCATCAAATTAAAATAACTCAAATGCTGTATAAACTTTATCAACAACATATCTTTCCGCATCTGCTGAATCAAGTGATGCAAACGCCATCCTTGATGGACTTGCGTCGTGAACTACTTTTGGATATTTCCGGTGAAGTACTGGAAATTGGTTTTGGTACCGGCCTGAATCTGCCTTTTTATCAATCGGTTGATAAGGTCTATGCACTAGAACCAAACCCGACGATCTTCAAACTGGCAGAATCACGAATTCAACAGGCCGCTTTTCAGGTCGAACATATTCAGGCCAGTGCAGAAGCTTTACCTTTTGCCGAAAATAGTCTGGAAAATATTGTATCTACCTGGACGCTTTGTAGTATTGCAGAGCTGGAACAGAGCCTGCAGGAAATTTATCGTGTGCTACAACCGGGTGGGACTTTACATGTGGTCGAACATGTTCTGAATCGACAAAATTTAAATATTCAGCGTCTACAACATTTACTCACTCCCATTCAAAAGAAAGTCGCAGATGGCTGTCATCTGAATCGGGATATTGAGACCGCCTTGCTGGAAACCGGTTTTGAAATAGAAACTTTAAATTATGTAGATGCGGAAGGTATACCCAAGATTGGCCAACGTATGTTGTTAGCACGTGTTCGTAAACTAGGAAGCTAATTTACGACCATCTTATATTTAGTGTGGCTGAAGGTGGGTTACTTGCAGCAACTGACAATGAGCACGATATTCAGAGCCCGTCCCGACCCGGAATTCTTGTCCAGTCGTGCCTGAATGAACTGTCACCAGATCACCAGTGAGCGTGATTTTCTGCCCCGATTTTAGCCGGCGAATCTGATCGGCAATTTTTTCAGTGGCAGCAATCAGACTAAAATACTGTACATGCGTATTGACGAAGTCACGCTCCGCTTTATTGGTTTGTCCTTCGAGCTGATAGCAGCGTTTTGCTTCATCAAACTCCAGTTTTGCCTGTATAGCGGGCAGCGGTTGAGTCAGCAACAGCACATCAATATTACTCAGATAGGCCAGATCATTAAAATGCCCCACCATAGGGCTGGCCTGATGCAGCACCCGACGATCAGGTTTTACGAAACGGTGATCATGCACAATATAAGTCGCGGAAATGCGCTTAACGGGTTCTACTTTAAAGTTTTTAAGTACGCCCTTTTCTTGCAGATGCGGAATGGCACGAAAAAATTCATTCCACACCCAGAGTCCTAGCATAAACAGCAGCGCAGTGATCAGTAATTTTTGCATAATTTTTTATTCTTCACTGGATTTTGGTCAATCCTGAAAATCAATCCGAATGGTTTCAAAACGTACCCGCCCTTCCTGAACCGCACGGGCAATGGCTTGCTGGCCTTTGGTCAGACGTGCTCCGCCACTTTTAATGTCAATCAAAACCACTTCAATATCTTCAGCGTCGCCTTCGCCATCACGAAAATCGGTATAACCATCAAAGACCACATAATCCACCGGATCACCCAAAAACTTGGCATCACTCGGCAGATATTGAAATTCCGGCATGATCGGCGCGAGCTGTTCCGCCATTTTTCCTTTGAGAACTGCACGGCTGGTATTCACGCTGCGTTTTTGCGCGGCAATGAGGGACTGCTGATGCTCTAGTTCCAGCTCGGCAATATACTGCTCATATTCGGCCTTGATCCGTCCATTGCGCGTCTGACTTAAAATAATAGTGGTCAATACCACCCCGATACATGCGCCAATCAGCATGGCCATCCATATGGACATTCAATCTTCCTAATTTGCCTGATTTTTATAGCATCGCATTCGACTGAAGTTGAGGACTTCGGCCATTTGCATACTTGAAAAGAATGATATGCTAGGCCGGAACAGAATAAAATCACCTTGAGTCATGAAAACAATTTTAGTTGCGAATCAGAAAGGCGGTTGTGGTAAAACCATGACAGCCATTAGTTTAGCGTCAGCACTCGCACAAAAAGGTTATAAGGTAGCATTGGCCGATGCCGACAACCAGAAATCAACATTGCAATGGCTCAAGCATCGTCCAGCACAGGCGGCACAAATTCAAAGTCTGGACTGGCGCAACAGCAAGTCCATTGGTGACGCGCCCAAACAAATCGAATACCTGATTATTGATGCACCAGGTGCTTTGACCGACGATCATGCCGAACAGCTGATCAGTGAAGCACATGCGATTATCATCCCGATCCAGCCTTCTTTTTTTGATATCGATTCGACCCGCCGTTTTCTCAAACATTTGCAGGATATTAAACGCATCCGTAAGGGCAAGGTTGAAATTTTACTTTTGGCCAACCGTACCAAACCAAATGCCGCCAGCAATCAGGACATACAACAATTTTTTGACAAGATCGACCAGCAGCCAGTGGCCTGGATTTCGGAACGCGCCCCTTATAGCCGTTTAGCAATGGAAGGCCTGTCAGTCTTTGATAAACCTCAGAAAATCTACCGGGAAATGCAGGCTCAATGGCAACCGGTACTGAATGCCATTATTGATGATCCGAGTCAGTGGTTTTGAGTCAATCGTCTGAATCGCGGTATAGCTTTGGGAAAATAATCTCGCTACTTGGCTAGCTATCATTTTCGATCGCTTTTTTTTCAGTTAATATGCCTGAACACGACCTAAAAAATGAGTCATTAAATTCAGTGCAACAGTACGCGCCTACATTACAAAAAGTCTTATTATTTGGATTGTTCTTTATCCTGATTTTTTTGAGTTTTCATATACTCAAGTATTTCATCATTCCTGTAGTTTGGGCAGCCATTATTGCCTATATGACTTGGCCGCTGTATCAGTCGGTATTACGCCTGTGCGGCAATCGACCGACATTGAGCGCAACTGTAATGATCTTGGCCGTGATTCTGGTCTTTGGGCTGCCGTTTATTTTCGCCATTTTCATGTTGCAGCACGAAGGTCGTAACCTGTATTTTGAATTGCAGCGACAGGTTTTTTCCGGTCACCTGAATGTCCCTGATTTTATTCGCGGGCTTCCGATTGTGGGCAAGGAAATTACCCGAACCTTAAATGAAATCAACACTGATCCACAGAGTATTGCACTGTCGGTATCGACCTGGATTCAAGGTCATCTGAATTACGGCAAAGTGGTGTTGAATGAAGTCAGCAAAAACATCTTTAAATTATGTTTTGCGGTACTTTCGCTGTTTTTCTTCTACCGTGATGGTCAGACCATTTTAAATCAGGTGCGTAAAGCCTTTGAAATGGTGGTCGGTCCACGTGTACATCATTATTTTTCCACCATCTCTGCGACTACACGTGCCGTAGTCTATGGGGTTGGTTTGACTGCGATTGCACAGTCCTTATTGGCAGGTCTGAGCTATTTTGTTGCAGGTGTGCCGAATCCGATGGTTTTAACCATTGTGACCTTTATTTTTGCCCTGATTCCCTTTGGCCCACCCCTCGCCTATAGTGCGGTGGCGTTATGGCTGTTTTCACAAGGACAAACCATTGAAGCCATTGGGGTCATGGTCTGGGGTGTCTGTATTGTCAGTACTGCCGATAACGTGATTCGTCCACTGGTAATTTCTGGTGCAACCCAGATTCCTTTCCTGCTGATCATGTTTGGAGTCTTGGGTGGCATTGCCAGCTTTGGTCTGGTCGGGGTGTTTATTGGCCCGGTGATTCTGGCTGTGCTGCTTGCAATCTGGCGTGAATGGTTACATGAAAGTAATCTGAATGAACCTTTAATGATGCCTAAAGCCACCATGGCACATGAGATTGATCCAGAACCCAAGGGCACACCGCCCAAAGCACCTTAAAGCATAGATAGAATCGACTTAAACAAAACAAAACATTTAAGTACTGATTCTATATAGAGCTTCTGATCTTGCTCTGTTTAAATGAATTCACAAAACAGAATAAAGATCAGGATGCCAAAATCATGTCTTCATTGTTTAAAATTACGACACTTTGCGCGTTAAGCGCCGCACTTTTTACCGGTTGTGCATCAACCTCCCCATCAAATGAAGTGGTCAGAGCAGTAACTGTGAATGCTGTAACTGCTCAAGGTGTGGGCCAAGAGATTGGTACCGTATTACTCAGTGACAGCCCAGCCGGTCTGGTTATTCGTACCAACCTGAAACAACTTCCTGCGGGTGAACGTGGTTTCCATATTCATGAAAATGGTTCATGCGCACCTGCCATGAAAGACGGCAAGATGGGCGCAGCACTGGCTGCAGGTAGCCATTACAATCCAAATCAGGCTCCACATCACGGTACACCAGTGACCGGTCATCTCGGTGATTTACCCGCATTGAAAGTCAATACTGACGGAACTGCACGTGTGACCCTGCTTGCGCCACGTCTGAAATTGGCTGATATTCAGGGTCGTGCGATTATGGTTCATGCCGGTGGCGATAACTATTCCGACAACCCATTACCCTTGGGCGGCGGCGGTGAACGTATTGCCTGTGGTGTGATCTAAACACCTTCATGCCAACGACTAAATAGAAAAAACGGGCACTATGCTCGTTTTTTTCATGGATTTTTCTTTTATTTTGGCGTCTAAATTGCATTCAGAACTTTGCGTTTTTACTTTCCGGATCCTGTCCTTGTGAATGCTGCCCGACCTGCGACTGCTACTTTTGTTAAAATTATAAAACCTGTCCTGCTGCCCTTTCAGTCCAGTGCGCTGATGACTTATTGCCTGCAGATCCTGCTGGTGTTTTTAGGTACCACTTTCGGTCTGAAATTTCTGGGTTATGAGTTCTTGATCGTTCCAGTAACGTTAGGGGCAATTGCCACGGCACTGACTGATTTTGATGACCGGCTAAGCCTGCGTTTGCGCAACCTGTTACTGGTCATCATTCTGTTTTTTAGTGTCAGCAGCATTCTGGAATTTCTTGCTCCGCATAAATTCTGGTTTGCACTGTGGCTATCCCTGTCGAGTGCGCTGTTTATTCTAATGGGTGCCTTAGGCCAACGTTATGCCACAATTTCATTTGGCACCATTTTACTGTCAATCTATACCATGTTCGGCCTGGGCGAATATCAGCACTGGTATGAACAGCCACTTTATTTTGTCATTGGGGCGCTATGGTACGGCCTGACGTCTATTCTATTTTTTCTGCTGCGTCCTACTTTGCAGGTTCAGGAAAATCTCGCACAAAGCTTGCAGCACATGTCAGATTTACTGCTGAGTAAAGCCAAACTGTTTGATCCGGATCAGCATCCAAATGTTGAAAACCTGCTCTATGAGTTGTCACTTAAAAATACTTTAGTCATTCAGAGTTTTAACCGCAGCAAAGATTCACTATTGACTCGACTCAAAGCTTCGCGTGCCAATCGCAATACCATTTACTGGCTGAATCTGTATTTTCTGATGCAGGATATTCATGAACAGGCCACCGCGAATTATCTGCATTATGAACAGATCGAACAGCATTTTAGCCGCACTGACCTGATTTTCCGGATTCAGAAAAATATCCGTCTGCAAGCCCTTGCCTGTCAGCATTTGGCAGAATGTGTACTGCGCAATGAGAAATTTTACCTGTCTACAGATGATGAACTGGCATTAAAACATTTACAGGAGTCGATGCAGGACTGGATTGCTCAACACCCACAAAATATTGAAGTTAAAAATTTACAGCTTATTCTGGCCAATCTGCTGAGTGTATATGAGCAGTTACAACACCTGCATGATCAACAGGCGCTGTATAAGCCACGCTATCAGCAGCATTTTGATGACCTGAGTCTGTTTGATGATGATATTCGCGATAGCACAGATCTCTGGCTGAAACTCAAACCGCACTTAAGTCCACAATCGGCACTCTTTCGGCATGCGGTGCGGATTGCCATTGTATTTCTAGTCGGCTATGCCATTTCATTATTACCCTTTGCGAAAAATGGCTACTGGATTTTACTGACCAGCCTGTTTGTCTGTCAGATCAGTTATTTTGCCACCAAAAGCCGGCTCAAATTGCGGACCCTAGGAACATTATTGGGGGTCATGCTGGGTGTTCCCATTCTGTATTTTGTACCAAGTGTCGAAGGTCAGTTACTCCTGACAGTAATTTTTGGTGTCGGTTTTTTCTATCTACGTTCCAAAAAATATGCCATGGCAACCCTCATGGCGACCTTGATGGTACTCCTGATCTTCAACCTGAAAGGTGCCGGTTACGCCATTATCTTACCGCGTATCATTGATACCCTCATAGGCTGTCTGATTGCCTGGATGGCAGTAAGCTGGATCTGGCCTGACTGGAATTTTCGTAATATTTCCAGCAATATCAAAAAATCATCACATGCAACACTGAACTATTTTTCTGCAGTGGTCGAGCAATATCGAAACGGTAAAGATAACAGTATTGCTTACCGGACTGCACGGCGTCTGGCCCACAATGCACAGATTGATTTATCCAGCATGATTTCAAGTCTGAGTACCGAACCGAATCCAGATCCGCAACTGGTCAAAAGTGCCTTTCGCTATCTGGTCTATAGTCATAGTCAACTCAGTTATATTGCAGCATTGGGGAGTCACCGTGAGCAGGTTACTGATACACAAATTCTGGATTTAATGCACTGGTGCCAGCAAACCTTAACTGGGGTATTGCTGCAACAACAGCCTTTAGATACCTACGACATCGATCATAAACTGGCAGAAATTCAACGCTTAAGTACCCAGGAAAACCAGTCAGCACATCTGCTTTTGGTGCTGAAACAGATCAGTTTATTGCTGGAAACCTTACCGGAATTACTAAAATTACGTCATGAATTACTAGGTGCCGAGATTAAATAACCAACTGCCTTACTTGGTTATAACTTATTAAAAATATTGAATATATTTTTATTATTAAGATTCAATATTCAGGTGATATTCGGTACACTCAAAACCAATTCGGTTAAATCAATATGTATTATGAACATCAAAACTTTGCGTCTGGTCGGTTTGCTTGAAGGGATTTCATTCCTGCTGCTGTTATTTATCGCGATGCCAGTGAAATATATGATGGATAATCCGATTCTGGTCAAATATGTCGGTATGGGTCATGGGGTACTGTTTGTGCTGTTTCTGGTGGTGTTATTCGCAGTATGTGAAAAACAGAAATGGTCTCTCAGCATGTTTGTGATGGGTTTAATCGCTTCGATTCTGCCTTTCGGTCCATTCCTGTTTGATATGAAACTGAAGAAGCTGGAACAGCCCGCTGAAGCTTAATTGTAGAATCCTAATATAATTAGATCAGTCAAAAGAAAATTTTCTCTCCCTTTGGGAGAGAGTTAGAGAGAGGGAACTTATTAAATACTTAACCTCACCCTAGCCCTCTCCTAAAAGGAGAGGGAAATTCAATACTGAACATATGATTTCAATAATTTATAAGTTCCCTCGATAAGGAATCAAAACTCCCCACGCTCCTGTCTTTCCAGCATTAACTGTTTGAGTTGCATGCGTGGCAAAGTAAACCACAGTGCAATCAGAATCAAAGAGGCAACACAATAGGCCCAAATATCATAGGCTTCATACGCCATCCTTACTGCTTCAATCACCACAAAAAAGCTGAGCATCAGGATAATAGAAACCGTCGCAGCCACCGTGCCTTTGGACACTTCAGAAGACATTAATGCAAAACGATACAGCACCGAAAAACTCACACCCTCACCCAGACTGATACAAGTGGTGCCGATAATCAGACAATGAATAAAATATTCTGGAATCAATAAGCCCATCATCAATAAACCGGTACCCAGCAACATCAGTGGCAGACCCAATAATACGGTTTTGCCCAGCGGTATTTTATCGATAATTTTTAGCAGAATCAGATTACCTGCAATCAGGCCGCCCAAGACCGGAAACTGCGCCAGACCATATTGCACGCTACTGAATCCAAATTGCTCGACCAGAATCACGGGTGACAGGGCAATCCATAACATCAAGGGCAGACTCACCAAAGGCAAGGCTACAGTCATGATCACAAAGCGTTTATTTTTTAAAACCTGTTTAAAGTCATCCAGAATATAGCTGACCGGCTGTCTGGGAATACTGACTTTCAGGTTTGGCATTTTGGCTTTCAGGCCGAACCAGCTCAGAAATGACAGAAATACGATACCGATAAAGCCCCAATGCCAAGAGATATGATCAATCATAAAGGCACCCAGCACTGGTCCTAGCAAAGGTGCCAGCAAAGACACATTGGCCATCAGTGCCATGACTTTGATGGCATCACGTTCTTCAAAGCTTTCCTGAATGGCAGCATAACCAACGGCGGTAATAAAGGACAGGCCAAAGCCCTGTAAAAAGCGCAGGAATAAGAAACTTTCGATATTGGGTGTTAATAAAATAGCCAGACAGCTAATCGTGAAAAATGCCACACCACCCAGCAGTACCATTTTACGTCCAAGACGATCGGACAAAGGTCCCAGAATCGCTGCGACAAATGCCCCACCCAACAGGAAAAAGGACATTGACGATGGTGCCCATGAACTACTTACGCCAAAATCACGGGTAATCGCCAGCATGGCCGGCTGAATCAGGTCATTACATATATAGACTGAGAATTCAAACAGGACCAGTGCCAGCGGGAACATAAGTGTGGCACGGGTCAGTTTTTGGGTGTGGATATTTTGCATGGGAGTTTTTATTGTCAGTCTGCCCGTTTTAACAGACTGAACTTTGTCTAAAATAGAAAGAAATAATTTTAGCAGATGAGATATTCAAACGCTCTGAATAAATATAACTGATCGTAGAGATAATCTTCCAAATAAAAAAGCGCATCCTCTAGATACGCTTTTAACCAAAATCTGTCTAAAGATCAAACACTATTATGAACAGACTGCTTTCTGGAAAGTCTTGGTATTTGAACCTCGTGCACAACGATACAACTTCTCGGTATTTTCCAGCATCCAGCTGTTATCTTCCCGTTTAAAATAATAAATGGTCTGTACTGAACGTACCGAATCATCCATTAACCCAGTTTCAGTGACTTTGACCTGTCCAATCGTGGGCGACTCTACCTTGTCAAAGAACTGGCGCAACTCAACTGTTGCCAGTTCCTTACGCAAGTCCGGTCTTAATTGTAAAACCTGTTCCAAAGGCGTATCCGAAGATGACTGTACCTTTGCAATGACCTGTTGAGCAGTTGCACAGCCTGAACCCAATATACCAAAAGCGAGAGTTGCGACTGCCAATATCCGGAACATATTATTTAACCCTTTATCGTCATTCTTATTCCAACCTATCATGCCGAGCTTCTTAGTACAAAACCATTTAGACTCTGTAACTGTCTTTACACAGCAATAAAAAAGCGCACCTTTCGATGCGCTTTTTTCAATTCCGACCGATTAAAGATCGAAAAGTTTACCCGGATTCATGATGCCATTTGGATCAAACACTTTTTTCAGAGCTTTCATATATTCGATTTCTTCCGCAGAACGCGAATATTCAAGATATGGCTTCTTGGTCATGCCCACACCATGTTCCGCAGAAATTGAACCGTCATATTTTTTCACGGTATCAAAGACATACTTATTCACTACCTGACATTTGGCAAAGAATTCGTCTTTGCTTAAGTTTTCAGGTTTCAGGATATTCAAATGCAGGTTACCGTCACCGATATGACCGAACCAGCAGATTTCAAAGTCTGGGTAATTCGTTGAAACAATCGCATCAATTTCTTTAATGAATGCAGGAACGTGCGTGATCAGAACTGAGATGTCATTTTTATATGGAATAAACGGCGCGATAGATTCAGAAATATCTTCACGTAAACGCCATAAACTTTCTACTTGATCAAGGCTTTGGCTCATTACGCCGTCCAGCACCCAACCTTGTTCCATGCAATGCTCGAAGATTTCCATCGCCTTGTCCATAATCGGTTCAAACGGCGCTTCAAACTCAAGCAACACATAGAAGGGACATTCAGTTTCAAATGGACGCTGTACATGACCATTGGCCAAGACTTTTTGCATCGCCAGTTCACCAAAGAACTCGAACGCGGTTAAATCAA
Source organism: Acinetobacter lwoffii (assembly GCF_024129855.1). Lineage (GTDB taxonomy): Bacteria > Pseudomonadota > Gammaproteobacteria > Pseudomonadales > Moraxellaceae > Acinetobacter > Acinetobacter lwoffii_L. The sequence continues at coordinate 174,081 of NZ_JAMXXC010000003.1, read as the reverse complement.
TTTTCGCCTGGAAGGCATGCAATAACGGCATGATCGCATCAAAGTCAGGTACACCCAGTACCATCACTTGCAGGTCTTGCGGTTGACGTTCAAGCTTGATTTCTGCTTCCGTCACCAGACCCAGCGTGCCTTCACCACCGATAAATAAATGCTGAAGCGCATAACCGGTTGCATTCTTGATCATGCCTTTGTTCAGGCGCAATACATCGCCCTTACCCGTCACAACCGTCAGGCCAAGCACCCAGTTACGGGTCATGCCGTATTTGATGACTTTAATGCCGCCAGCATTGGTCCCGATGTTACCGCCAATTTGCGATGAACCTGCCGAAGCAAAGTCAACTGGGTAATACATGCCCTGCTCTTCAGCATAGTTCTGTAACTGTTCAGTCACCACACCTGCCTGTACGCGCACCATACGATCTGCCGGGAAAAACTCCAGAATCTGGTTCATCTTGTCCATGCTGACCACGATCTCGCCATTGGCTGCGACTGCACCTGCAGAAAGACCGGTACGACCACCCGATGGAGTCACTGCAACATTAAATTGGTTCGCCAGTTTTACGATGTCTTGAACTTGCTCAGTTGACGACGGAAAAACGACGACTGACGGGTTTGGATCAAAGTGCTTCGTATGATCGCGACCCCAATTCTGGAGGCTGTCCGTATCGGTTTTAATACGGTTTTCACCCACAATTGCAGTCAATTGGGTCAATAACTCAGGGGTTAAAGCGACTGGAGCATTCATCGTTTGCAGACCTAGCATGATTTAAACAAGAGAGACTTCGCTGGTTCATTTGCACATTTTTTATGCATAAAAACATGGATACAAATCAGGCGAAACATGGTTATTAAAGCACCGGATCACGCTGCTTTAAAAGCATGGCGCAATATTATAAGCTATTTTTTGGTGTTTCCCGCGAAAAATGACAATTTTGATAATATACCTTTGAAAATGCAGATTTAAATCAAATACCATGATCATTATTATCAATATATCTTGCCAGAATAGCTGATGTGAGCATCATTAAGGAAATGTATAAGTGCGCTTTTCCTGTGCTATTATACCGCGACTAAATTTGGCCTTTGTAGCGGAGCCGTAATGAGCCAACATCTATCTCTACCTAAAGATAAAATCCGTTTCTTGTTGTTAGAAGGCGTTCACCAGAATGCAATCGACACTCTAAATGCTGCTGGATATACCAACATCGATTATCGTAAGACTGCGCTTGAGGGTGAAGCGTTGAAAGAAGCGATTAAAGATGCTCACTTCATCGGTATTCGTTCCCGTACTCAATTGACTGAAGAAGTCTTTGAAGCTGCGAACAAACTGATTGCTGTCGGTTGTTTCTGTATTGGTACCAACCAGGTGAACCTGGACGCTGCAATGCGTCGCGGTATTCCAGTCTTTAACGCACCTTACTCAAATACGCGTTCAGTGGCTGAACTTGTACTTGCTGAAGCAATTCTTCTTCTACGTCGTGTACCTGAAAAATCAGCAGACACACACACAGGCGGCTGGAACAAATCTGCAGTTGGTTCGTTCGAAACACGTGGTAAAACTTTAGGTATCGTAGGTTACGGTTCAATTGGTTCACAACTTTCTGTACTTGCTGAAAGCATGGGTATGAAAGTGATCTATTTCGATACAGTGACTAAATTGCCTTTAGGTAATGCACGTCAAGTCGGTAGCTTGGGCGAACTTTTGGCAAATGCCGATGTGGTTTCTCTACACGTTCCTGATGTTCCGTCTACACGTAACTTCATGACCAAAGATCAGTTCGCGCAAATGAAAGAAGGTTCGATCTTCATTAACGCGGCACGTGGTACCTGTGTCGTGATCGAAGATCTGGCAGATGCGATCAAATCTGGTCACATTGCTGGTGCCGCGGTAGATGTATTCCCGAAAGAACCTAAAGCGAACGGTGAAGAATTTGTTTCTCCACTGCGTAACCTGCCAAACGTGATCCTGACTCCGCACGTGGGTGGTTCGACCATGGAAGCGCAAGCGAACATCGGTCTGGAAGTCGCTGAGAAATTCGTGGCTTATTCTGACAAGGGTATGACGCTTTCTGCGGTGAACTTCCCAGAAATCGCATTGCCGTTGACTGAAGGCAAACACCGTTTACTGCACATCCACCAAAATATTCCGGGCGTGTTGTCTAAAATCAACAACCTGTTTGCTGAACAAGGCATCAACATCTCTGGTCAGTCACTGATGACTAAAGGTGATGTCGGTTACCTAGTGATGGATGTAGATGCTGCTGCATCTCATGAAGCACTTGATATGCTTTCTAATGTTGAAGGTACAATCCGCGCACGCGTATTGTTCTAATTCAAGATTTCAAAGAAACCACAGCTCTCGGGCTGTGGTTTTTTGTTTTTAAGGTTTGTATTTTTAATACCTTTTTCAGCTTATGCTGCTCTTCCGCTATTCGAGAAATCGAAACCTATTTAGTCATGCTGAATTTTAAAATTGCACCAATGGTGCAAGCGCCGCTGATTCTGTTGATCGCCATGATCAGTATGCAAAGCAGTGGCTCCTTTGCCAAATATCTGTTCGGTCAGTTTCCCATCCTGACCGTTTCAGCCATGCGTCTGCTGTTAGGCGCTATGATTTTGGCACTGATTTTTAAAATTTGGCGAATCCATTTCAGACAGATCAAGTGGCCAGCCATTATCAGTTATGGCATTGCTCTGGCCGGCATGAACCTCTTGTTTTACCTGTCGATTGATCGCCTGCCGCTGGGAATTGCTGTCTCTTTTGAATTTATTGGCCCCTTAAGTGTTGCCCTGTTTTATGCGCGGCAAAAATTCGACTTTGTCTGGGTCGGTCTGGCGATTCTGGGCCTGGTTCTGCTATTCCCTTTTGATCAGGCTGCCCAGCCGCTTGACCCGATCGGGATTGCATTTGCCCTAGGTGCCGGTGCTTGCTGGGCCTTATATATCGTTGCCGGCCAAAGACCTTCAGGCGTTTCTGGCAATCATACTGTATGCTTGGGCATGTTTGTCGGTATGCTGGTTTTGATGCCGATTGCGCTCTTTGCAGGCATGCCGGCACATACTTTTGAACCGATGAGTTTGCTGTATTTTGTGGCTTTGGCAGTACTGGCCAGTGCCCTGCCTTTCACTCTGGAAATGATCGCACTGCGTAATTTAAGCGCACTCAGTTTCGGCACCTTGATGAGTCTGGAACCCGCTATTGCCGCGCTGTCAGGTTTTGTATTCTTGGGGGAAACCTTGTTGTGGACGCAGTGGCTGGCATTGGCCACGATTATCAGTGCTTCAGTGGGTTGTACGGTGACCAGTCAAAGAAGAAAAAATACAGTTGAGCACTTTTAAATTTAAAATTCGTTATAAGAAATACTACTCACTTTGAATTTAAAAAAATATTAGCTGGAAAAGCCTACTCAAAGTCGATAAATTCAGTCTAATACTCTTCTAAGATCAAAATTTTCTCTTTTTAAAAGTAACTTTAAATTTAAAATTATTTCCACCCCTACTCATTAAAAATTAACCGTTTTGCTATAATCCCGCTTTCTTCCATGTCCTGATTACACCTTTATGGTGTAAGTAACTCCCATGCCAAACGCCCAACTCCTTGCTGTGTTGTACATGGTTTTATCCATGATGTCGTACCAGATCAGTGCATCCTTCGCCAAGCAACTTTTTCTGGTCCTTGACCCTATCACAGTGACCATTTTAAGACTCTGTTTTGCAGCGATCATTGTCGGCGTGATGTTTCGTTCCTGGAAAATCATTCAGCGTTTGCCTTTTTTGAAATGGCGGGATTTGCTCTGCTATAGCGCTGCTTTAGGGGTCATGAATATTTTATTCTATTTGTCTCTAGGAAGATTACCGCAGGGAATTGCAGTTGGTCTGGAATTTATTGGTCCGCTCGGCCTAGCCCTCATTTCGATTAAACATCGTAGTGACTATATTTGGGTATTGATGGCCATTTTAGGCATCGCACTGATGGTGCCATGGGGACAGGCTAATAGCAGTAATTTCGACCTGGTGGGCGCCGCCTGTGCTTTAGGTGCGGGGTTCTGTTGGGCACTGTATATTTTCTTCGGGCAACGCGTGGTGCAGCAAAATATCGGCATGCATGCACTGACTATTGCGATCAGTATTTCAGCCTTATGCCTGTTACCAATCGGACTGTATAACAATGCTCCTGCCTTGATAGACACCCAGTATTGGGGCAAGGCAATTACTATTGCTGTACTGGCAACAGCCATTCCTTATGCTCTGGATTTAAAGGCACTTCAGCATTTGAATAAAACCAGCTATGGCACCCTGTCCAGCCTGTCTCCGGCTTTGGCTGCACTGGCCGGTTTTGTACTATTAGGCGAAAAAATTACGCTTCTTCAGGCCGTGGCACTGATCTGTATCATGCTAGCATCAGTCGGTGTGACTGTACGTGCCGCCCGTCAAGGATCAGCAGAAAAGAATACCTAAAAGCCTTATTGGAATTTGAACAACTGATTAAATATCCTATCCATTCTGTGTTTTTACTTGCTTTGAAAGCAAAATATAGAAGACATAAAAAAGATGGCACTACAGCCATCTTTTTTATTTGTTCGACTTGAATTCAAAGCTTAGTTTTGTACCAGCATATCTTTTTTCATGTCTTTATAACGCTGGTATTCATTCTTGTACTGCACTGCTAAAGCGGTCTTCTGCTCTTCACCCAGAATTTTACCGGCCTGCTGGAAGAAACCATGTTCCTCTTCTTTTAAGTGATGATGCACTTTTTCAGAAAGTTTTTTAGCAATGGCAATCCAGCCTGGATTACTCAATTCAGTTGCAGTTAATTCCTCGATCATTTCATCCATTTCATGATGTTCCGCCAAGGCATGGCGGGTAATATTCAGGCCCGAATCGGTCATCATCAAGGGAATATAAAAATAACGGTCTTCCGCAGCTTCATGGGCAAATAATTCATTTTTGAGTTGCTTGAACAGCTCGCGGCGTTCTGGTGTATCCCCGGAAGTCTGTAATAATTTTTCTGCAAGATCACGCTGAATCTCATGACTCTCTCTTAATGCTTCAAAAATAGTCGTCATTCCGATATTTCTCCGATTGTTTTATTTTTCATATCATTGATTCTAGAAGATTTTCAGAACAGGTTCAGACGCAGTTTATACAGTGATTTGTTAAGAAATTTTAATATCGAGAATGATTTACATCGGGTTTAGATCTAAAAAAACATCTGGTATGCCATCCGGCAAATCAGCAGACTGACCAGAATCAGGAATAAAATCCGGATAAAACCACTGCCATATTTAAATGCCAAGCGCACCCCGACCAAGGAACCACAAATATTGGCTACCGCCATCATTGCCCCAACCATAAACAGCACATTGCCACTGGGAATAAAAAAGCTTAAGGCGGCCAGGTTGGTGGTGAAATTGGCAATTTTCGATAAAGCCGATGCATGCAGGAAGTCGACGCTTAAATAGCGAATAAAAAAGAAAATAAAGAAACTGCCGGTGCCCGGACCAAAGATACCATCATAAAAGCCTATCGCCAGACTGCCCAAAGCGGCCAGTATCAGCATTTTCCGATTCAGTTTTTGTTCGGTATGCACCTGGCCAAACTGTTTTTTCATTAAGGTATAGATTGCGATCACGATCAACATGACCAGCACAAAAGGCTTAAGGATCTCGACTGCAATTAGCGTAACGCTGGCTGCACCCATAAAAGAACTGACAAAACTACACAGTGCAATCACGCCCAAGAGCAGCCACGGCAGTTTTACCTGACGCAGATAGGAAAATGCCGCAGAAGCGGTGCCACAAATGGACGCGAGTTTATTGGTGCCAAAGACCGTAGCAGGCTGTAAATGCGGTAGACTCCCCATAATTGCCGGGATCTGGATCAGACCACCACCACCCACGGCAGCATCAATCGCCCCTGCAAAAAATGCAAAGACAACCAGACTGATGATGATCTCTATTTCCATATCTTGACTCGATTAGAGGTTCAAGACGCGTTTGGGTACCAGACGTTTTTTGTCGGTAATTTCTGCCAGCCCCAGACATTTATCTCCATCAAAAACCAGCACCTGTTCAGCTGCTTCATGTTCGATATTGCTTTCCATGCCGCGGCTAAAATATTCTGCACGACCTTCGGGTACCTGCACTTTTGGAAAATGATCAACCGGTGCATAGGCTGGCAACAACAGTGCATCACGCTCTGCTTCGCTCAGGCTCTCCAGATATTCAATGGTATAACTCGGAATCAAATCAAAATGGCCGGTTTTGATGCGGTGCAGATAAGTCAGATGGCCATAAGTTCCCAGCGCTTTGGCAATATCTTCCCCCAAAACCCGGATATAAGTGCCTTTAGAACAGGTAATATCCAGCGTGATACTGTTCTCCGTAAAGGACAAAAACTCAATCGCTAAAATCGTAATTGGACGCGCTTCACGTTCAATCTCGATACCTTTGCGCGCCAGTTCGTATAAAGGACGGCCTTCTTTTTTCAAGGCAGAATACATCGGCGGCACTTGCTGGATATCCCCGATAAACTGTGCCAATGTGTCCTGAATCAAGGCTTCCGAGAGTTCAGGAACCGCTTTTTCCAGAAGCACCTCACCTTCGACATCTCCCGTGGTGGTACTATGTCCCAAAAATACGGTCGTCTGATAACGCTTGACCGAATCTAATAAATAATGCGAAAACTTGGTCGCCTCCCCCAAACATACCGGCAATAAACCGGATGCCAGTGGATCCAGCGCACCAGTATGGCCGGCTTTTTGTGCACGATACAACCAGCGGACTCTTTGCAAGGCGGCATTAGAACTGATACCCAAAGGCTTATTAAGCAGGAAGACACCGCTGAGATGACGACGCTGAATTTTAGGAGAGGATGCTTTCATGGCAAAAAATCAGACATTTTATAAATTGGCGCCATGGTAAAACCCTGCGAGATGATTTACAACTTTTCTATAGTCTCTAATGATTTTTATGGCATATTGAGCCGGTTTCAACAACTAAACGCTTTTAAAAAGCTTGAACATCTAAAAATAATGAAATAACGAGAAAATAGGTGCATAGGATATGCAGAAATATAAAATATGGATCATTCTGGCGTTGCTGGTGCTGTGCATTCTCACACTGATCTTATGGCTGTCTCCAAAAGGAAATACCCAGGCAGATACCGGGACAAAAACGCCTGTAACCGAAACTCAGGCAGAGCAAACCGCACTCTTGGTCAATGGCCCTGTCAATGCAGCCTTCCCCAGTGCCAGCCAGCAAGATACCGAAATTAATTGTCAGATGCAGCTAGACGCCAGCAACCGTCTGATCGTGAATGAACAGACCCGCAACTGTTTTGAATATTTTATTACCCAGTTCGGTGAAAAAAATCTGCAGCAGATCCAGCAGGATTTTAAAGCCTATATTCGCCAGAATCATAAAGAACCGGCACTCTCGCAAATTCTGGATTTATGGGATCGTTATATCCAGTATCGTCAGGGTTTGGGCCAGCTCACTGCACCGGCCGGGCTAAATCAGGAAGATCCTGCCTATTATCGCAGTATCTATAACAGTACCCAGAATTTGCGCCAGCAATACTTTTCCAAGTATGAAATTGAGGGCTTGTTCGGTACAGAAGATGCCTATCATGAATATACCCTGGACCGGATGAGTGTACTGGCAGACAAAAGCTTAATGGAGACTGAAAAAGCGCAAAAGCTCAAATCACTGTTTCAGCAACTCCCGCAGGACTGGCAGGAAAATCTGGAACAACTGAATAAACTGGAAGATCTGCGCAAACTCACCGCTGATATTAAAGCCCGTGGCGGTTCCAGCAATGAAATCCGGCAAATGCGGATTAATCTGGTCGGTGCTGAAGCGACACAGCGTCTGGAACAACTGGATGTGCAACGCAGCGACTGGAAAAACCGGGTGACTGGCTATTTAGATGAACGGGATCAGATTACCCAGTCCGGCATGTCCGATACTGCAAAGCAGCAAGCGATTGCCCAGCTTCGCAGCAAACATTTTAATACACCGCAAGAACAGCTGCGGGTAGAAACCTTTGAACAGGTTCATGATCAGGGAGCCAAGCTGCCCTTTGCTGACTAAGCCTAAAAGCCATCACCTGTTGATGGCTTTTTTATAAATGCCCTTTTGATAACTTTATATTTTTTCTCAAAATGATCTTTTATAGTTGTTTCTAAATATTTCGAATTTACACAAAATAACTTAGACAAATTTCAATTATTTCAAAGACTTTTTATTTAAATACATCTGCAAATAAAACACATACTTACAATGTAAATTCCTCCTGTCCTGCATGTCCCCAAATGACATGGTTTTAGACCTCTGAAGTGAAAAAATACCGCTTCATTAAAAGAAAATTTGCTTAGCCACTGAAGGCCGAAACTGTATTTTCATCGTCTGATTTGTGGCTTGCGACACTATACAAAAAGCAATGATTGCTTGAATAAAGATAGAATTAAAAAAGGGACAGCTATGCATACTTTCAGCAAGACAGCCCAGTTACTGACTGTGGCTTTAGCGACTACTCTGGGATTCAGTTTTTCTGCACAGACTCAGGCTGAAGCGAGTGCAACACAAGTCATCGAAAAGAGCCGGTCTGACTATGCCAAGACCAAATATCCGATCTTGATGGTGCATGGCTGGCTAGGCTGGTCACGCATTGGCACCGATAGTATCGGGCTGGATTACTGGTATCAGATTCTGCCAGATATGGCACGTAATGGCTCAACCGTCTTTGCGGCACAATTGTCTCCAGCAAATACAACGGCGCATCGCGGTGAACAACTAGTTCATCAGGTTGAAGAGGTTGTGGCAATTACCGGCAAGAAAAAACTGAATTTGATTGGTCACTCTCATGGCGGACCAACAGTACTCTATGTCGCAGCGACCCAGCCGCAGTATATTGCGTCTATCACTGGCGTTGCAGGAACCTACCATGGCTCCAAAGTCGCAGATGATATTCAGAACAATAGCCTGACGCGTACCGCCTTTAACATTTTAGGGGATTATATTATTGGACCATTGATTGCACTGGGTCAGTTTAAGCCTGAACTGGAAATTGATTTTGATGCTTCCATGAAATCCCTGACCCAGACCGGTTCAAATACTTTTAATGCCACAGTGGCGCAGCAGGTGGTCAAAGATGGTGTATTGGCGTCCACAGAAAACTGCAATAAAAATTTAAAACAGAAAGACAGTAAAGGCATTCATTATTATTCATGGACGGGTGTGGCCCAAGCCACCAATGCACTGGATATTGACACGATCCTGATGCAGCTCGGCCCTTTATCTCATGGCAGTAAAGACAATGATGGCATGGTGTCACGTTGTAGCGCTTTCATGGGCAAGGTGATTCATGACCAGTACAAACTCAATCATACTGACCTGGCCAATATGATGTTTGGTCTGAAAGGCGTGTTTGCACCAGATCCGGTCGCCCTCTACCGCCAGCATGCCAACCGACTCAAATTACAAGGTTTATAACGCCAGAGTGCCTGTATTTTCAGCTGAAATATAGGCTTTTTTCTGGTTCTTTTTATTTGACCTATCAGTGATCGGGAAGCTGCAATGAAAAAAATAATCTATCACGTGAACCTTTTGCTGCTTGGTTCTATCTTGACTGGCCCTGTGCAAGCTTCGGCATTACAGCCATATAAAAGCAATTTTGTCCTCTCGAGTTATGCCAAGACAAAATATCCGATGGTCTTTGTGCATGGTTTTGGTCTGGGTTTTAACCGGATTGGAACGGATCGCATTGGTTTGGATTATTGGTATCAGATTCCCCAAGACCTGAGTCGGCATGGTGCACGGGTATTTTCTGCTGAATTGTCTGCCGTCGCCTCCAATGAACTGCGCGGTGAACAGCTCTTGATGCAAATTGATGAAATACTGGCACTGACGGGCCAGAAGAAAGTCAATCTGATTGGGCATAGCCAAGGTGGCCCAACAATTCAATATATCGAGGGCGTTGCACCGCATAAAGCCGCCTCTTTAAACGCCATTGCCGGGGCGATGCAAGGCACCCCGGTTTTTGTCAATGCCAGCCAGACGCCACTGCTTGAACCCTTTATCCATGCCATTGGTACAATTTTGGGCCATAGCATGAATCTGGTTACAGCTAACCAGTATCCGGTCAGTATTATCGAGGCACTGCAAGCCATGAATCCAGAGGCGATTCAGGCCTTCAATGTGAAATATGGCTCCTCTGCCATTCCCAAAGACTGTCAGTCTAAGGGCAGCAAACTCACGCCAAATGGAATTTATCACTATTCCTGGATGGGCAACCGGCAGGCAACCAATTCCTTGGATGCGATAGAGTCTACAGTCGTGACTTTAGGTAGCAGTTTCCTGAAAGGAGAAGCCAATGATGGTGCTCTGCCGCTGTGTAGCGGACGCTATGGCCAGATCATCCGTCAGGACTATGCCCATAACCACTTTGATGAAGTAAACCAGTTTTTTGGCATTTTGGGTCCTTTCGCGCAGGATCCGATTGCACTTTACCGCCAACATGCCAACCGGCTCAAATTAGAAGGCTTATAAATCACTCATCTTTATGAATAGATCTAATGGATTAATCAACAAATTTTGGAAAACCTAGTTCCTGTCAACTCGGGGAACTCTACAGAACCGGATGAGGATCATCCCGTTAAAACAACACAAGTGAGGAAAATATAATGAAATTCGGAATATTAATCACTGGCCTGCTGCTGGCAGGTACATGTCTCAGCACCCAAGCATCCACCCAGGCCAATCAGGTCACTGCAAAAGCCAGTTCCAGCTATGCGAAAACCAAATATCCAATTGTTTTTGCACATGGTATGGCGGGCTTTATTCGGATTGGTACCGATCAGTTTGGACTGGATTACTGGTACCAGATTCTGCCAGATCTGGCGCGTAACGGCGCCAATGTCTGGGCAACACGTGTCTCGCCTTTTAACTCATCGGAAATTCGTGGTGAGCAACTTTTAGAGCAAGTAAATGAAATTCTGGCCATTACCGGTGCAAAGAAAGTCAATCTGATCGGTCATTCGCATGGCGGCCCGACCATTCGTTATGTCGCAGGTGCGGGGAATGGAATAGTTGCTTCCCTGACTTCCGTCGGTGCTCCGCATAAGGGCTCTCCGGTGGCAGACCTGATCCTGCAAGCAGAAGGTACACCGATACAAGGTCCTTTAGTGGGAGGTATCAACCTGGTGTCTAAGGCCATTACTTGGGCACAAGGTCTGGATCCAAACAGTTTCCCACATGACTCTCTGGCAGGTGGTAGCAGTCTAACCTTGGCAGGATCTGCGAAATTTAATCAGAAATATCCAATTGGTATGCCAACTACAGCTTGCGGTGAAGGTGCCTATCAACAGAAAGGCATTTACAACTATTCCTTCACAGGTGTTGGCCAAGTCACGAACTTGCTTGATCCTGATTCAGCACTTAAAGTCACTGCCCTGCTCATTGATGGCGGTAAAGAAAATGATGGGCTGGTATCACGCTGTAGCGCCAAGTTCGGTAAAACCATTCGTGATAATTACAACTGGAACCATCTGGATGAAGTGAATATGGTGCTTGGCTTGAAAAACCTGTTTGCTCCAGATCCGGTGGATGTTTACCGTCAACATGCCAACCGGTTAAAACTACAAGGCTTATAAAGCAATTTGTATGATCAGCCCTAGTCAACATGAGTAGGGCTTTTTCATATCTTCTTAAAATGGAACTTTATGAAACTTAATATTGCATTGATGCTATTAGCCATGACATCAACCTTGAATGTTCAAGCCAATATCTCTCATCTCCAACAAGCAGAAACAAAATTTATCATATCAAGCTATGCAAAAACCCAATATCCGATTGTCTTTGCACATCCACTCCTCGGCTTTAATCGCTTAGCAACAGAAAATTTAGGAATGGATTATTGGTATCAAATCCTGCCTGATTTGGCACGAAATGGTTCCACCGCTTTTGCAATACGTATGTCCCCATTTAAGCGAATTACGTGGCGAGCAATGTGTGGCTCAACTTCAGAAAGTCCTAGCCATTACAGGTACGAAAAAACTCAATTTAATTGGGCATAGCCATGGTGCACATGCGGTACGTTATGCTGCGAGTGTGATACCTAAGCGAATTGCATCCGTACTAACGGTAGGCGGTGCCAACCAAGGCACAATTGTCGCCTCTGATGTTATGCGACTTGCCAATCAGACCGGAACATCTGAACTGCTCAATACCCTGATCAGCAGTTTTGGTAACGTCATCATGTGGGCACAAGGCTTAGACGGTCAAGCTTTCCCACACAACGCCCTTGCAGCAGGACACAGTACCTCAATTGAAGGCACAGCCGAATTTAACCAGCGCTTTAAACTCGGTCTTTCGCTGAGTCCATGTGTTGAGGGAAAATATAAAGACCAAGACATTGCGCTGTATTCAATGACGGGCAATCAACCCGTGACCAATCCCCTAGATGTCAGCGATGCCGCCATGAAAGTTTTGGATCTGCTTTCTGCGAGTAAGGCTGGCGCGAATGATGGAATCGTGTCGGTGTGCAGTGCCAAATTTGGTAAAACGATTCGTGATGATTATCCATGGAATCATCTGGATGAAATCAATTTGTTGTTCGGCATTAAAGGTACCTTTGCACCTGATCCGGTTGCTGCCTATCGCCAGCATGCCAACCGCTTAAAACTGCAAGGTTTATAGAGCTACACAAGCCTCTATTCATCTGGAGGCTTTTTCTATCTTAATTTTCGCTAAATTTTTTCTTAAAATTTACTTGTTAATCATGATTAAACTGCATATAAAATATTCATCAAATATAACAAGAACTGTGAAATAAAATAAATGCAGATACGTTCTATAGAAATCAAAAACAAATTTAAAAGAACTTGCCCCTGTTGCAAACGAAAAGTGATTAATCCTTTCCAATTTAAAAAATATGAGCCTTATTATTGCCCCTCTTGTCATCGACATATTATCGCAAATGTATGGATCAGTATTTTACTGGTTATCACACAATGTTTTATTTGCATTCAACTTTTTAATGCAGGATTCCAGTCTTGGGGATATTTTGTATTATTCCTGATGTTTATTCATAAAATTTTCTTGGATATTTTGGATGCTATGATCTTGCCTTTGCAGGAACATTTCGAATAAATCTACATAAAAATTAGGCATAAAAAATGCGCCCAAAGGCGCATTTTTTCACTCGTATAAAGCTTAAAATTAAGCTTTAGTTTTACGAGCTGGTAATTTTTCACGAATACGTGCAGCTTTACCAGACAATTCACGTAGGTAGTAAAGTTTAGCACGACGAACGTCACCACGACGTTTCACTTCGATACCAGCAACGATTGGAGAGTGAGTTTGGAATACACGCTCAACGCCAACACCGCTAGAAATTTTACGTACTGTGAACGCAGAGTTCAAACCACGGTTTTTCTTAGCAATTACAACGCCTTCGAACGCCTGCAAACGCTCACGATCGCCTTCTTTTACTTTAACTTGAACAATAACTGTATCACCTGGTGCAAAAGCAGGGATGTTTTGTTTCAATTGTGCGTTTTCAATTACTTGAACTAAAGGATGCTTACCGCTCATGGGGTATCTCCAATATATGCGAGTCAGAAGAGGTCTGATCATCGCTGGGTATAGAGGCTAAAGCGCATACACCCGATTATCTTTCCCTTTATGGTTGACCATCTCAACCATAAAGAGCCTATTAAAGAATACTTAAATCATTTTAAGTACTTGCTTGAAGATAGAAATGATCACTCATCAATATCTTACAAATCTTTTAGCCATTTTTTCTGCTGCTTGGTCAACTCGACTTTTTCCACCAACTCTGGGCGGCGTTCAAGTGTACGCTGATATCGCTGCAAAAACCGCCATTTTTCAATATTGGCATGATGCCCGGACTTTAACACCTCAGGCACATCCAAACCTTCAAAATGATCTGGCTTGGTATATTGTGGGCAATCTAGAAGACCATCCACAAATGAGTCTTGCACGTGTGACTGTTCATCAGACATGGCACCCGGAAGTCTCCGGATAATACTGTCCAATAAAACCATCGCAGGCAGTTCACCACCCGACAAGACGTAATCTCCAATTGACCATTCCTGATCAACGTATTGCTGGATCAAACGTTCATCGACGCCTTCATAACGTCCGCACAGTACGATGATTCCGTCATATTTGACAAAATCCTGTACCGCAGTTTCGTTTAAGGTTTTTCCTTGCGGTGACATATACACCACAGGAACCTGAACTGCACCCGCTTGCCTTGCAAGCTCTTTGGCATGCTGGATTGCTTTTGCCAGAGGCTCAGCCATCATCACCATACCCGGACCACCACCGAATGGACGTTCATCCACGCGTTTATAGTTGCCCGTCGCATAATCGCGAGGATTGATGTAATGAATTTGCATCAACTCACGTTTTGCTGCGCGCCCGCTAATCCCATAGGCTGTAATCGCTTCAAACATTTCAGGAAAAAGCGTAATGACTGCAAAAAACATCGCAGACTCCCGTATTTCCGAAAAATTCTTAGTAGTCTACGCCCCAATTGACGTAGATACGACCAGCTTCAAGATCAACGCGTTGCACCACATCTTTATGCCATGGGATCATTCGCTCTTCGCCATCGATGCTGTCGGCAGTTGCGCGAACCACCATCACATCGTTAGCACCTGTCTCAAACAGCTCAAAAATTTGACCGAGATTGACTTCTTGCTCTTCATCGTCCAGACCTAACACAGTTAGACCTTTTAAATCAGACCAATAGTACTCATCTACGCCTGCTTGAGGCAGTTGCGATTTAGAGATCCAGACATTGGAGCCAACCAGTTCGTCTGCGCCAGTGCGATCACTCACACCTTTCAGCGAAACAACCAGGCCTTTACCATGTGGTTTCCAACGTTTTACATCGACAATTTGCCAACCTGCTTTGGTCTCAATGTACCAAGGCAGATAGTCAAATATGTTGCTCATAGGTTCTGTATTGGAATAGACCCAGAGCCACCCATTTAATCCATATGCTGAACGCAACTGTCCAATCTGAATACGATCTTCGGGAACATTCTGTGTTGGTGTCATGGGCAAGCTACTACCTAATTTATATAAAAATTATGCAGCAACTGCAGCTTTCTTAGCTTGAGCAGCTAAAGAAGCAACACGATCAGAAGGTTGAGCACCTTGAGAAACCCAGTGAGCAAAACGGTCAGCATCTAAACGAAGTTTTTCTGCTTTACCTTGAGCTGTAGGGTTGAAGAAACCGATACGTTCGATGAAACGACCGTCACGTGCATTACGGCTATCAGTCACAATGATTTGATAGAACGGACGTTTTTTAGCACCACCGCGTGCAAGACGAATAACAACCATGATAGAACCTTATAGTTTTTACGGATTATCCCTGTATCGACCATCGATACGCTTCAAACCCCTTTCATAGAGGGCAGTATTTTACTTGAACTTTGCCCTGAATGAAAGATCAAAAAGTGTTTAGGTAGAATTTTGGATTTATTAGAATATTAATCCCAATTAGAAGTTGCTGACACAGTACATGTAGACCCTTTTGTCCAGCATTTATGACCTTCATAATTTAAAACAATATTGCCGTTACCTACTTGTGTTCCATATGGCGTCGCAGTCAAGATCCAAGAATCTGCAGTAACATTAGTTAAGTTTAGCTCATATAGTTTTTTGCTAGTACTCGGATAATCCGAGGATACATTTAAGTCTGATAAGGTTAAGGGCTGGCCATTTTTTTTGATATATGTTGAATTAATTACTTTATGTCTTTGCATCAATGAAGCAATTCGCGTCATTTCAGCTTGTACATCAACTCGATTTGATTTAATTACATATTGTGTATAACTTGGATATGCAATAGCTGCCAATATCCCAATAATCGCGACTACAATCATAAGTTCAATTAATGTAAATCCATGCTGTCTTACCATGGTTGGCTTCCTGCTTTTGTAGATTCATTCCAAGGTTCACATTTAAAATCGATATCACTTTCAGCAATCGCTTTACATTTCAAGCCATTACTACTCATTAAAAAGTAGTGATTTTTAGGATTAGTATCTGGTTTGACTTTAATATACCAGCCTCGCCCCTGCACCCCGTCAGTAAGCTCTTTCGTAGTACTATCTAAATCGTAAATATTTAGACTATACCCCGCTGGAAGCTGAACATTTGTCGCAGTAAAATTTCTGTAATTAAAATTTCTTGCTCGGTAACGTTCTAATTGTTCAGCAACTTTAAGTATTTCTTGCTGAGCTTTAGCTTCTTTATTTTTCCTGACAGTTTCTTGGTAATTAGGTATTGCAATTGCAGCAATGATCGCTAGGATCACTACTACAATCATAAGCTCAATTAAGGTGAAACCTTTGCTATCCTGCATTCAAATTTCTCCTTAGCGCTCATACCAACGCTGCGAAATAAATTTCGTCTTACCTTGATAGGTTTTCAATGTTTCTGTGGTAGGTAAGTTAAGAACTAAGCCGCGTTTAGTGTCAACACCACCAAAGCTAATACCGATATTACCCTTTCCTAAGAACACATCTTTTGGTCTATTTACAACTTCAGTGCTATTACCTTTTTTAACGCTACATTGTCCAAAAGGAAGACAGAATTGAGTAACATTACTAGCCCCTCTTACGCCTCCAGAACAACCTACGGTATCAATATCAATATTGGCATCAAAAACGCTGACATATAGATCATTATCGATAGCCACATGATCATTTAATATTCTCTTATTGCTTCCAGGATTGTAGAACCATCCTCCTTTTGAAAGCGGAACCAAGGTATTTCCATTCTGATTGGCTTCCAATTCATTACCTGATAGACCAGTTGGTTTTATATCTTTTGTATATAATTCAGTATTTTTTAGAATTGATAGATTACGTCTAGCTACATCTTTATCATATATTACATAAACTGCTTCTTTTTCATTATCTTGAGCCGACATTGGATAACTTAAGTTTCCAGAACCCATAGTAACTACACCAAATGTAGTATTTCCTGAATTATGAATAGTGAAAGTGGGTGTTGTATAAAATCTTGGAGCATTACTTCCAGACATATCAAGGAGTCGAACTATACGCTGAGCAAAATTCCCTCCTGTAGTTCCATTTAACCCAGCATTTTTATTTCCATTTAAATCTACTCGCCATAATTGCCCCCCTAAATCACCGAAATATAAATGGTCTGCAATCCCATCTGCATTTCTATCAACAGCCTTAATTCCACCAACTACACTTCGTTTTAGGTTAGCATCATAATATTTATTAGTAGCTGTGTTGCTTGATCCTACATTTGCACTTGCCCACCAAAGAAGAGACCCATCATCAGCATCAAACATATAGATTCCGGCACCTTCATCAATACCTGATGGATTGTAATCTACCCCAGATTCATAACGTGTATCATATCCTCCCCCAACAAGCATGACCAATTTACGTTTACCTTGCCAATTTACCCATGTAATAGTTGGTTTTGACCAGCTTTGCCCCATACAACCTAAAGGATTGCTACTAGTACAAGTTCCAGACGGTGCTATTTTAAATTTTAGCTTTGGGGTTCCTGAAGTTGAGGTAACATCAGATAAGTCTAAAGAATAGTAGCTTTTTCCTCCCATTCGTAAGCCACCATATAACCATTGCTTACCTCCATTTACTGTTACTGTAGGGTTGGCATTTGTAGTACTGGTAGATTTAGTTACATATTCTGTATGAGCTGTCCATTGCCCATCAATACCATATTTTAAGTCGGAAACCTGATTATCTTGAGATAAAAATGCTTTAGGTTGATTCTCAATCATCTCTGAAGGAACAAAAGCAAACACTTCCTTTCCAGCATCACTATCGGTTGCATTCTTACCAGCGCGAACTATATGGAGCATCCCTTGGGTACTACCATATACAATTAGATCATCACGGTTTGTAAATGTTAAAATATCATTTTCATACGTAGTTGTACCTTGTTGCGTCAATAAAATTGGCTTTGAATGCATAATCGCACCCATTAACCAATCTCTTTTCGGCGCCTGATTTAGTACTTGCTGTAATTCAGTTTGGTAAACTTCTTCTTTAGGGTATAAATCAATGTTATAAGCTAAATCCTTACCGACTGGATATCCAAATAAAGACAAAAGATAGGCGCGTTTAGGATCTTCTTTAAATTTATTATTACTTGTTGTAAGAAAATCATCTCTCCCAATTTGCTTTAATGCACCTGAGGCCATTAAACCAATTTTATTCTGAGTAGGATCAATTGTATCTTGTGCTATTGTACGGTCGGTAAAAATTCTTCTTTCTTTTGGAGATCGTACAGCATCGTATCCTAGAAACATTTTACTTAAGGCGCCGCCAACTTTCACATTAAATGATTTTTTCTCACCATTTATCTCTTTTGTAATCAATTTTAAGATACTTGGATCAGCCCAATAATCATTAATATCGTCTTTAATTAGTCCTTGTGAATTTGTAATAGTATTATTGTCTTTATCATATAAAACCTGATCAATTACTTTATATTTTTTCAAATTCCCCAACCAAGTTGACACCCCAGCAGCGCCCAGTGCATCTGGTTTAGGATCGAATTGAGGGAAATATCCCCAAGGCTGGATATTTTGAGTGTCTAGCGCATCTACCGGAATAGTGACTGATCCAGTAGTGACCGGTGGGATATACTTATCAAGGTCTTTCAAAAAAGAAATAACGCTAGATACAACAGCACGGTCATTATTTCCTGAATAATATTTACCACCGCCCAATGCGCCCCACTCTTTAGCAGCTGCGACATCATTCGCATATTGCCCAGTAGTTTCAGATAATGTACTACCGAATCCAACCACTGCTGTAAGTATCGAAACACCCTTAGGATTATTTAATGGTTGGTTCGTATCGTTTACTGTGCCATTTTTCAGTCGCTTGGCCAATCCAGCAATACATTGCCAGTTTTTCTTGGAAATATCTCCATTATAAAAGTTTCTGCCTGAAGTCAGAGTTGTATCACTACATTCGAAACTTTCATCATTTAATGCAGCCCGTGTAATTGCTTCAGCATTCGTAGAACTGGAGTACTCCGGCACCCCATCAGTTAGAAAATAAATACCTTGTGTATTACATTGCTTATTTTTATCAATTTGTGGAGGGTTATTATAAATATCGGCTGTTCTGATATCTCCAGTTGTAGACTCAGCAAAGCCTGTTCCAGATTTCCCTTTAGTGGTTTGTCCTAATAAATAAGCAGCAACTTCTGCATATGCAAAAGCTGTTGGGGTTCCATCACGTGCAGATAGTGCATTAACTTCACGTAGCATTTTTTTCCGGTGTGTCTCATAAGCCACCCCACCATACGTTGTAGTAGTGGTATATGACCATGTAGAACTCTGCAACGTGTTAGTAGTAGTTGTAGTAGTTAAGCTTCTACTTTGTTTACGGGTACAGCCAGATGAATTACAACTTTGAGAGCCCGATACTACCTCTGCTGAAGTCCATGAACCTGCAGTAGGCCCTATGGTTGTACTGTTACCATTAACTATTGCTCCTTGAGTAGCAGTACTATTAGATGAAGTTGTAGTAGTTCCTGGAAAATCTGCTGGTAATTTACTGCTAGCTACCCATGAATTATTTTTACAAGTTAAATTAGTATTCCAATCCACACATTCTTGAGCAATTGTGTTTCCCTCTTGTTTAGCTTGACCAACATTTGCCCACCCAGTTTCAGATGGATTACTGCTCGATGTATTACTTATATTTACCCAGCCTGTATTTATGTCATTAGGAGTCCAGCTTCCACTAGGCTCATAGCTTCCACCTAAAAACCAACCACAACCAAGCCAACTATCACATTTACTTGAGGCAGTTTGTGTTCTTTCTTGTTTTTGTACATCCAATTTAGTAACTGTTAATGTACGACTGATATCCTGTTTATAATTAATTGTCGTTTTATAAACGGGTCTATTTCCAGCTAACGGAGTTGGATCTCCTAAGGCTTTAGCCTCTAATTTAATTCTGCCCGTTTTATCATTAAATGTTGCCAAGCCTACAACCAATTCATCCGGTAAGGGCGATATTCCTTGAATAGAGTCGCCTTGTAATAACGTAGTCATACCGTCTTTTAAACTTTTTAATCTATTCTCATTATAGGTATTACTACCTGGATTCATACTTCCTGAAACATCCAGCATGAACATCAAAGTCGTTTCACTTGCTTGTGGAGCTTTGTAGAGTTCAATATCACTAGCATTACTAGGCAAAGCAGAGCAAATTAAGGATGTCATAATAGCCGTATGCATGATGACAGTAATTTTTTTATATTTAGTTTTCATTTTAAATCCCCCAAAATTTCCTTAACTTTTAGATGCATAACTAATAACAGCATAATCCATAACTTGCTGACTATATGGAACGCCTAATGCACTAAAACACTCTGCTACGGTTTGCTGACCTGGATAATCTGTTGACTTGAAATTAATACGCTTCTTAAAACAATCATTTATTTGAGTATTAAACGATGACCAACCTATACCCGAACTACTTGCTGCACCAGGAATAATCGTAGTCACAACAATTTGAATAGGTTGTACCTGATCAAGTTGCACGGTTGAAGTATCAGTTCCTAAAGGATAAAATTTAAAAGGTATATCTGTCTGCAAACTACTTTTTTTAACAGCTACTTGAGAAATCATAACGTCACGGCTACTGCTATAATCTGAAGACGTGTACTCACAAAATCCCGCAGTACCTAAACTGGAATTATTGATTCCATTAGTATTATTAGTAGGGTAAATAATACTTGCCTTTTGTATATTAAAAACTTTATTTTGAGATTTAGGTCTAAAACAAAAAACTAATTCTTTATAAATAAAATCATCAGATTTCACCATTCCAAATAAACCTAAAGCACTTAAATTTTTTTGAAAAGTTGCAGAGTTTTGATTATCTCTTTCTATAGCAAAGAATACAGCATCTGCTGTTTGCTTCATTAAACTCTGTGCTTGACTATTTGTGGCAACATTTAAACCTACCAAGCTTTGCTTTACAGCAAGTGTCCCTATGAGAATCATAAATATCAGTACGAACAATACAACTATTAATGTCGCACCCTTTTGGAACTGTTTCATTTACAACTCCTCCATAAGACCATAGCCATTCCTTAATGCAACTGTTTGGCTCACCACATCTCTTACATACTTTTCCGTCAAGCTACCATCTAACTCTACATTTTGATTTAACACCCTAAATTCTGTCGGCATTACTTCATTCCCTGCGACTGAATCAAAACCACGTACTAAAGCCCCTAACTGAATAGACATGATACGTGCACGCGGAGCTGCATCTTTCACCAAACTATTGGTACTTCCCATGTATTGATCAATCGTCATATAACTAAATTCATCACTATTATTTTGTTTGACCCCGAGCAGTACATGAAAGTAGTCCACTCTTCGCATAACGATTTGACCATTACCCCCTAGTCCATTGATCCCCCCTGGCAGATTATCAGTAGGCACCAAGGTTTTATATCGGCCAGCATCACACGCTAAAGCTAAATCTGTATCCTTTCCATCTGTTCGCAAAAAATATCGTTGTACAATAAATAAACCTTCATTAATCTCATCTTGAGTAATCGCATTTCCTTCACAATCAAATCCTTGAGGATCAAATGCTTTATATTGAATGACTAACTGGTCACTCGCGACATTGACATTACTTGGCCCTACTTTAGCTCTAGTGAGCTGACTAAGTTCCACAGATGAGTTTGTTAGATATAATGGAAGATTCGCAGACTGAACTTTTTTATCTTCTTCAGCTAAAGAGGTATAGCTTTTAGAACTGGTGAGAACAATACCACTATATTGATTTCGATCATTTATTATTGCCAAATCGGCATCTAAATTTGCTAATTTAATATCTTTTACTAGATAGTTAAGACCAAAATTACCGTTATCTTGAAGTTCTGCTAGATTTTTTTGTAAATTATAATTAATACTTCCTGTTAAAAAGAGCTGAAATGCGGCAGCAATAATAATTAAACCGATAACTAAGGAAACCATTAATTCAATGAGTGTTAAACCTTTTGAGTACCTCATTAGTATGCCTCCAGAACTATGCATTTAGAGTTAGACGTCAAGCTTCCACTATTAGTACATGCATTTGTTCCACCATCTTTTGGCAATGTCTCCCCCCAAGCTACATAAACACAAAAGCGATTTAAACTCATATTGCCAGGACAGTCATTGAGTGCAATCTTCATACCTGATGTATAGGCTCTATAAAGAATTTGATTTACATCTTCTTGTGCAAAATCTTTGCTTGAACATTTTGTACTTCCAATACAATTGGGTGTATGACTTGAAATATAATATTTTCCCGACATTGCATTACTATATGCGTCAACAAGCTTATCAATCTCATTTTCAGTCACAGTTATTGATTTAGACAATCCTGACTTATTTGCGCGCATTCTTTCAGATAGATCTCTTGCTAAATTCATTGCTTGTATTCGCTTTGATGCATCTAAAGAAGCCTCCATTGCACGTACCTGCAGTATAGAAAATCCCAGAACACCTATTGAAAGCAAAATAAGCGCTACTAACACTTCCATAAGTCCTACACCGTGTTGAGTTTTAATTTTCATTATTAACAACTCCCAACAAATGCAGAGGTCTTGCTAGATGACACTCGACCAAAATTAGTTAAAGTAATATAATTTTGAGTACTAGCATTTGTTATTTTTATTTCTAAATTTGCAGGCAATCCACTTACATTCCCTTGAGGTAGAAATTTAATGAAAGTAAGCGGAGATCCCATCACAGCCTGAGACCATGTAGTTCCTGTACATGTACCCTCAATAAATGATAACGTTACACCTTCGGCAGGCTTCCAATAGCGATGAGCAGGATCGTCAATACCATTAACACCAAAATAAACAGTAACTTCTTTACGGTATAAAACTGCATCTGCTCGTGCTTGTACTAAAGCTTTCTCTAAATCTGTAGAAGTTCTTTGAATAGATCTTTTATCCATCGTATCCTGAAATTTTGGAGCAGCAATACTTGCTACAATTGCCAATACTGCAATTGTCACCATGAGCTCAATTAATGTGAATCCTTTTAGTTTTTGCATCCTGCCCTCAAAGCAACAAAACCTTACCTCATTAAAAATAGTATCCAATTAGATTACAAAACCCACACAAATAGAGATGAATGGCATAAAAAAACAGATAACTGCAAAAATAGTTATCTGTTTTTTTAAAATTATAATTCAGGTGATAAGTACGTTACATTTTAAGCTTGAGTGACTGGAATACGTAATTCTTTTGGCAGGCTAAAAGTTATATTCTCTTCTCTTCCATCTAATTCGTGCGGTGCCTGCGCACCCCAGTCCTGTAGCCGCTGAATCACCTGTTTAATTAGAATCTCTGGTGCGGAAGCTCCAGCAGTTACACCAATTTGGGACTTACCTGCAAACCATTCCTGCTTTAGCTCATCGGCATTATCGACCAGGTAAGCAGCTTTACCCATGCGTTCAGCGAGCTCACGTAAGCGGTTTGAATTTGATGAATTTGGAGATCCGACTACCAACACAACATCACAACGTTCAGCTAAGTCACGTACAGCATCCTGACGATTTTGAGTTGCATAGCAAATATCGTCTTTACGTGGGCCTTGAATCAGCGGAAATTTCTGGCGAAGAGCATCAATCACTTTCGCCGTATCGTCAATTGATAAAGTGGTTTGCGTGACAAAAGCGACTTTTTCAGGATTGCGTACCGTTAAAGCGGCGACATCTTCTTCATCTTCCACCAGATAAATCTCACCACCATTTTTTTTGTCATATTGCCCCATGGTGCCTTCAACTTCCGGATGTCCTTCATGACCAATCAAGATCGCTTCAACCCCTTCACGAGCATATTTGGTCACTTCAATATGCACCTTGGTTACCAAGGGGCAAGTGGCATCAAAAACTTTCAGACCACGGCGTTCAGCCTCTTGCTGGACTGCTTTAGAAACACCATGTGCACTAAAAATCACAATATTATCATCGGGAACTTCATCCAGTTCATCAACGAAAATTGCACCGCGTTGGCGTAAGTCATCTACAACAAATTTATTATGTACGACTTCATGACGCACGTAGATCGGTGGATTGAAACATTCTAAGGCACGATTCACGATCGCAATGGCACGATCCACACCAGCACAGAAACCACGCGGGTTGGCTAAAACAATTTCCATAGAATCCTCAATACTCACTCAATTTATGCTGCAACAATTGAAATAAATGTAAAACAATCGACGTACAACTATTTAGTTTAAAGTCGCTCTACTCTAAAATAGAGAAGATATTTTATCATATCAGGAAAAATATCATGTCGGGTCTCTTGTTTGTCGTTTCTGCTGCGTCTGGAACAGGCAAAACATCCCTCGTTAAAGCATTACTTGAACGTGTCAACAATCTTCATGTTTCTGTTTCTCATACGACACGCGGTCAACGACCTGGCGAACTCGATGGTGTGCATTACCACTTCTCTACCAAAGAAGATTTTCTCAATCTGGTCAATGAAGGTGGCTTTATTGAATATGCTGAAGTCTTTGGTAACTATTATGGTACTGCGCAAGCGACTGTAAAAGAACAACTGGCTAAAGGTCATGATGTCCTGCTCGAGATTGACTGGCAGGGTGCACAGCAGGTCCGTCGCTTATTTCCTGAATCAAAACAAATCTTTATTCTGCCACCAAGCCAGTTTGACCTGCGTGAACGCCTGTCTAACCGCGGCACCGACACGGTGGATGTGATCGAACATCGTCTCAGCTGCGCGGTAGAAGATATGCAACAATATAGCAACTTTGACTATATTATTATCAATGATGACTTTAATAAGGCGCTGCATGACCTGGAAGCGGTCATTATCGCTAACCGCTTGACCTTGTCGCAACAGGCCAACCGTCATGAAAAACTGATTCAGCAGCTCATCACACCAACTGAACAGTGATTAAAACTTGAGTCTATAGACAAAGCCTTTTATACTGTGCAGTCTGTTAAAATTTATTATTCAAACGAGAATTCTTATGGCACGCGTCACCGTTGAAGATTGTTTAGACCATGTAGACAACCGCTTTGAGCTTGTACTAGTGGCAAGCAAGCGCGCGCGTCAATTGGCACGTCAAGGTATTGAACCAACTGTAGAATGGGACAATGACAAACCGACTGTTGTTGCTTTACGTGAAATCGCTTCAGGTCATGTATCAAAAGACATTTTGAAACAACGTGATCAAGACTATCAAACATCAAGCTTGGATCTTGCACTTTCTGCAAATAATCTAAACTTAGACGGTTTTTCTTTCCAATAAGAGATCGTCACTCAAAAAGCCTAGTTCTAAACTAGGCTTTTTTTGTTATGTGACTTTTATATTTATGCCAGAACGGTTATAACATAAGGGTTAGCTATCAAGTTTGTATTGGTTTTCTGCTCGCTAGCAGCCAAAAACCATCAAACCAGGAAATTCACATTTCTAAAGCGCTTTCACGTTTTATTTGTAAAAAATTCAGTTGAAAAAGGTGTTTTATGCCAGGCCCACAGGTCAGTCAAGCCAAGCAGCAGTTAGAGATCATTATCGATGCGTATTTAAGTGAAAGCGATGTCGAACGTGTGCTTGCGGCCTGTGATTATGCCGATATGGCGCATGACGGGATTGTGCGTAAAAGTGGTGAGCCTTATATTCTGCATCCGATTGCGGTCAGCTGTATCTTGGCGCATATGCGTTTGGACACTGAAACCTTAATGGCTGCCCTGCTGCATGATGTGATTGAGGATACTGAATTCAACAAAGATGATATTAGCAAGATTTTTGGTTTTACCGTCGCTGAACTAGTCGATGGTGTCACCAAACTCAGTCATTCCAGCGATAAAGAATATAATAAAGCAGCTTCTTTCCGGAAAATTCTGCAAGCGACTCTACAAGATCCACGTGTCATTATTGTGAAACTGGCCGACCGCTATCACAACATGACCACTTTGGATGCACTACGTCCGGACAAACGTGCGCGTATTGCCCGCGAAACCTTTGAAATTTTTGTGCCAATGGCACGTATTGTCGGCATGAATGAAATGGCCGACAATCTGGAACATTTGTGCTATCAGAATCTTGATCTGGATATGTACAATAACGTTCAGACCGCACTACAGGAAACCAAGCCGAAACGCTGTGAATATCAGGCCAAATGGGAAAAGAACTTGACTGAACTGCTGCAACAGCATGCCATTCAAGGCCGGATCAAAAAGAAAAACAACAATATTGAGCTACTGCGCCACTTCGTCAAAAATGATATCGACCTGCAAGAGCTGACGCATAGCCATGCTTTTGAGATTATTTTACAGAGCATCGCGGACTGTGACCGACTGGCAGAAATTCTGACCCAAAGCTTTAAAATCCAGAGTTATGAAGATCATATCCGCCGTCCATTACCGGGAGGCAACCAGTCCTTGATGATGCGCTTGAAAGGCGAAGAGACGACCCTGTCGCTCACCATTCAAACCGAACTGATGCGTAAAGCAGCACGTTTTGGCGTCGTACTCGGTGAAAGTGCCCCGCAGGCCTGCCGCTCTGCGATTCAGGCCTCGATGCAGAATCTGAATGTCCTGGTCGATGGTGAATGTGCCAAAACCACTTTTAGTGAATTACTGGACTATCTGCACCAAGAAAAAATCTGGGTCTATACCCCGCACGGCCATTTACATGAATTGCCACAAGGCGCCACGGCGGTTGACTTTGCTTATGCCGCGAGTTTATTCCTAGGCAATCATGCGGTGGGTGCAAAAATTAATAATGAAACCAAGCCCCTTTCAACACCTCTAGTCAGTGGTCAGGTGGTAGAAATTATTACTGATGTCCTTGCGACGCCTAACCCAGATTGGCTCAGTTTTATTAATACCCAGAAAGCCCGTCGCGCTATTCAGAATATTCTGCGTGATCAAGATCCAGATGAGCAACGTCTGGTCGGACAACAGGCACTCAATCGTGCACTGAAACTGTTCCATCGTTCTATTCGTGATCTGACTGAAGCAGACTGGAAAAACCTCTTGGAATGGCGCCATGTTTCCAGCAAAGAACAGCTGTTTGAACAGATTGCAGTCGGTGATTTATTACCACAACTGGTGGCCAACCATTTATTTGCCCAAGATCAGCATCAGAATATCGCCAGCTCAGACCGTCTGATTCAGGGAACGGAAGGTGTCGATGTCAAATATGCACATTGCTGCAATCCTGTGCTGGGTGATCCAATTCAGGGGCATTTGACCCGTCGCGGTCTGATTGTGCATCGTGCGCGCTGCCATAACCTGCTGCATGAACAGCATCAGCATCCAGAAAATATCATGTTGTTGCAGTGGACCTCTGATGATCTGGAAGATATCAGCTTTACTGCCTATCTCAGCATTGACCTGGACATGAATGACGAGCAGATTTCCGACCTGATTTACCAATGTCGTAAAGCGCATTCCGGGGTGGAAATGGTGCGCACTCAGGATGACAAAACTTACGTCAATATCGTGGTGCATAACCGTAAACAGATTGCACAGATTATCCGGGATTTACGCATGTATTTCGGTTTCCCGCGAATTATCCGTCTGGCACAGCCCGTCGTTTTCAGTGAAGCCTCTAAAGCGAGTTAATCATTTAAAACGATAGTGCTTTGATCGGCCGAATTGATCGAATATGATGTATGTCGATGATAAAAGGAGAAATTAATGTCCCGCCAAGTAATCCATACTGAAAATGCCCCTGCTGCGATTGGCACTTATTCGCAAGCCATTTTAGTGGGTGATACCTTATATCTATCAGGTCAAATTGGCCTGGATCCTTATAGTATGGAACTGGTTGAAGGCATTGAAGCTCAAATTCGCCGGGTGTTTGATAACTTAAAAGCAGTCTGTGAAGCCGCTGGTGGCTCTTTGGCAGATATTGCCAAACTGAATATTTTCCTGACCGACTTATCTCACTTTCAACTGGTCAATCAAATTATGGGTGAGTATTTTGCCCAGCCCTATCCAGCACGTGCCGCTTTAGGTGTCGCCAGCCTGCCTAAAGATGCTTTGGTTGAAATGGATGGTATTGTCATCATTAATCAATAAGTTATAAAAACCACTTAATTCCCGCCCTGCAATATCTCATTCTAAATCACAAATCACTCTTGTGCGGAAATCTAAGCAGTACTTGGATTTCCGCTCAGGCAGTGATTTTTTATCTAAATCATCAATCATGATAAAAGCTATTTCAAATGATTTTTATTGACAAACGATAACAATTATCAATAATATTACTTATCTTATTTAATCACTGTGGTTGTGTCCTATGTACGTTTGTCTATGCCGTGGCATTACAGATCAAGACATTAAAGATGCTATTGCAAATGGCGCTGAAAGTTATCGTGATGTCCGCGATATGTTGGACTTGGGAACTTGCTGTGGCCGTTGTGCACCAGAAGCTCGTATGATCATCAGTGATGAAGTTTCACAAATTGCAGCACGCCTGGCTGTTGCAGCATAAATTCAAAATATTTCTCCTTATAAGCATAATGAAAAACAATGATCTTTGATCATTACTCCTCCCCCGCCTTTGACTCTGGCGGGTTTTTATTGCCACTCATCCGAGTCTGGATCGATTCGATGTCGATTTTCATTTGCTGTTCCATAAATTACTCGCCATTTGCCCCTGACTTGCTTTACTATCAGGATTAGAGCGCTTTCTTAGAAAGATAAAACAGGTCCAAATGGAGTCATGCGATGAAAGGCAATCGTGATGTGATTAATCAGCTCAATCAGGTGTTGTATCACCACTTAACTGCCATTAACCAGTATTTCCTGCATTCGCGCATGTTTAATGACTGGGGCATTGAGAAACTGGGCTCGGCAGAATATAAAGAATCCATTGTTCAGATGAAACATGCCGATAAAATTATTGAACGTATTTTATTTTTGGAAGGTCTGCCAAATTTACAGAATCTGGGCAAACTGTATATCGGTCAGCATACTCAAGAAGTACTGCATTGTGATGTGCGTAAAGTTAAAGAAAATATTGAAGTCATCCAGAAAGCAGTCGCGCTGGCTGAAACCCAAATGGATTATGTAACACGTGATCTGGTTCAGGAAATTCTAGAGAAAGAAGAAAATTATCTAGACTGGACGACAACGCAGATTGATCTGATCGAAAGTATTAGTATCGAAAACTATATTCAAAGTCAGCTCTAAACTTAAAGTTAAGCCAAGAAAAAGCCAGCATCTGCTGGCTTTTTTGTATTTAACGAGGTACATGCTGCATTAGTTCTTCATAACTCATTTCAGTTTTCTGAATAGTCTTTAAGCGTTGCAGCTGGTGCTTGGCTTCCGCCTCATATCCATTAAAAGCTAAAAGTTTGGCATATTTGATCAGGTTATATTTAGTCGGATAACTCAAGACCATTTGTTCACTTTCCTGAATCTGTTCAGCAGACGCTTTGCTATAAGGATTCAGACGAATCCAGGCAATGCGATGATTAAACTCAGTCAGCAGATAAATCGGTTTTTCATTAGTGATTTTTTCCGGCTGCTTTTCATAACGAATACTTTGTCCGAGTTTTGGCACCGCAACATCATAGTCGCGATAAATCACAATCAATAAAAGTAACCCAACAGCAAAAATGAATTTCATGCCGATTGATGGCATAACCACTGTTTTAATTTTTGGATTTTGTGCCAGAACCGTACCCAGAATAAAACCGACTGGTAGCAGAAAATAGGCATAGTGCTGCGGGAACTCAAACATGGCATGTGTCACAAAAGCCCCGATCATCAAGATTCCAATGACAGATTCTGGCGTATTCACCCAGCGCTGTAACTGAAAGCCTAAATAACCAAAATATGCCAAGAAAGGCAGACCGATGATCAGTCCATTCCAGATCAGGAAATCAATAATAAAATTATGCGCACTACGGATCCACACCGGGCCTTGTACAGTATCGCTGACTGAAACGAACGCTGCGCTAGTTTGATACCAACCATAGCCAAACCATGGCTGCGCCTTAATCGCAGCAATCATTTGCTGCCAGATTGCGAGGCGTGACATATCGCCGGTGGCACGCGCTACCACATCCCGGCTTTGAACTACGTCCGTATCCATTGCCTGTGCAGCGAGCTGACTGAGTAATGGAAAAGCCACAATACAGGAAATAAAGAAGAGGAACCAAGCGGTGCTGTAATACCATTTCAGGCGGATAATGCCTTTGTATTGATAGAAAGCTAAATACAATATGATCGCGGTCGCGGCGACCCATGCGGTACGTGACTGGCTTAACGCCACACCAACGACAATGATTGCCGCACATGAAAATAGCCATTTAGTTTGGATTTTTTTCTTTTCATATAAGTAAAGGCAACCCATCAAGGACATGAGCAAAAAGGTTGCCATATTATTGGGCTGGGCAAAGTTGGCATAAGGCCGCTGATTGCCACTGATATTCACCATACCCGGCAAAGTCGATTCCAAGTTAGTCCATTGGCAAAGTGCGATAATGCCTGTGACTGTACCTGAAGCTAAAAATACATAACTCAGATTAGCGAAAGTTTCTTCTCGGTTATAGTTTCCTGTTGAAAGGTTATAACCCA
The DNA here is from genome assembly GCF_024129855.1 of Acinetobacter lwoffii. GTDB lineage: Bacteria > Pseudomonadota > Gammaproteobacteria > Pseudomonadales > Moraxellaceae > Acinetobacter > Acinetobacter lwoffii_L. Next base: position 143,422 of record NZ_JAMXXC010000003.1, on the reverse strand, counting down.
AAACACTGGCCAGCCAAAAGCTAAAGACGAAAATAAAGCCCATCATGGCAGTGCTAAAGAAAAATACCTGTCCTGCCAGAAAATGCACAAGAGGAACACAAGCCAGTAGCAAGAATGGCAAACTGACCGCAGGAATTTTGAGTTTTTCTTTTAAGCAAATTGCAGCTAATGCAAATAGAGCAAAGAATGCGTAAAGCTCCCCCGTATAAGTCACCCAGGGGCGGTAGTGAATGGGCATGAGCCATGCGAGAGAAATAAGAATTGCTGCGATGAGGGCAAGCGTGAATTTCATTCAAAATCACAAAATTTTATTTTAACAAATTTTTATAGGACCGCTCAACATCATATAATTGTTTAATCAACTGTAGATGATAGCGAGCCTTATTTTCATAGCCATTATATGCTAGAATTTTTGCATACTTATATAAATCAAAATGTGTTAAATAAAGAGAAACCATTTTTTCAATAGCCTCAATCTCCTCCTTACTTAATTTTTGTTTTGGATTTAAAGCAATCCAATATAATCTAAAATTTAATTCATCTAAAATATATAAATCTCGTTTCTGCTGAAATTCTATATTAGAGGTATATAAACTATGATCAATAGCTCTATGATTTTCTTCAATATAGAGCAAATAATCCTTCCAAACCAATAACAAACCAGCCATTAGAAAAAGAGTATATATACCAAGATATCTAAAAGAAAAGGTATAGAATTTTAAGTTTGAATTAGCTGATAATATGAATCCCAAAAAAATTCCAAAAGGAATTAGAAAGTATGCATAATGTAAAGGATACTCAAGCATTGAATGAACCAAAAAAGTTAAAATCATACAAAAAGCAAATAGTTCCTCTATTTTTTTTATTTTTAATATTGAACTAGAAATCAAATATACACAGTATAAAATAAATGATATCCCAATAGGAATTCCACACCATACTATTATATCAACCAATAAATTATGACTACTTGTTATCCAAACACTAATTGGATATTTATCCATATTTTGATACTGTGCAAGTGCTGTTTGGTTCCAACCATAACCAAACCAAGGCCGTTCCAGAATTGCATAGAACATTTGAATCCAAAAATCTATACGACCACTACTACTTACACCTCTTTCGACACTAGAACTAATATTAACAATATTCAATCCAAATATTTTTGCTATAAAATTTGATATATTTACTAAGTAAATACTGAATAAAAAATACATAAGAACTGAAATAAAATAATAAACCAATACTTTTATATGTATAATTTTTATAAAAAAAACTAAAGCAAACAGCAAAGATATAAGTGCAACAACTGCTGTTCTAGATTGAGTTAAGGCAATAGAAAATATAAAAACTATAGATAAAATTAAAAGTAAATAAAAATTAATTTTTTGCTTTAAATATAAATATATTAAACTTAAAAAAGAAATAATTTGAAAAGTTGCCATATTATTAGGTTGTGCAAAGTTAGCAAAAGGTCGTGAGCCTTCAAGTGACGTGACTAAAGATGTGTTGAAATCCAGATTCAACCACTGGTATATTGCCAAACAAGTATTAACTAAACCAACTACAACAAACGTCCAGTTTAGTTTTATAAAAAAATATTTTTTTTCATTTTCATGCTCATTTACTATATTGTAGACAACCACAATTATTAAAAATGATGTAAGTATATAAATGGTATTTAAAATTGCATGACTAAAAAAATAAACTTGACCAAAAAAATATTGAAACAAAGGAAGTAATGATAGCAAAAAAATAGGAATAATAATTTTTGGAAAAATAATATTTTTATTTTTAAAAAGATTTACTGTTAAAAAAATACAACCTACAAAAACTAGAATTTCACTTATAAATGTTAACCAAGGGTTAAAATGAAGTGGAATTAAATAAGATATTCCTAAAAGAAAAAAGAAAACTAAAATACATATTTTTTCCATTGTAAAATCTCATAAAAAAACCACACTAGTTAATAGTGTGGTTTTTTTCATTTTTTATGCTGCTACGCCAGCCGTACATTTAACATTATTTGCTAGTTCACACTTAACTTTAGGCTTAGTCGAGTCTAATGGATTTTTAATTACACCCTCAACTATAGGAGCTGCGATATCGCCAGTGATAGTAACTGATGCACATGCTCCAACAGGTGCTGAAGCCGCTTTAGCCGTAGTCAAAGCGGAAGCAGCACTAACGTTAGGGTCATTAATATCTGTATAAACAGTATTTGCATAAGCTTTTACTTCTGCTAAACATGCATTCTGAGAGGATTTCTTAGAGTAATTTTGATAAGCAGGAATCGCGATTGCAGCCAAAATACCAATGATCGCAACAACGATCATTAATTCAATTAATGTAAAACCTTTTTGAGCATTCATAACATTCTCCACAAATGTTTATTGTTCATTTATAAGCCTAAAGAAAAAGCTCATTTAGCTTAATTTTATATTTAGCACTAAGTGTGCCAAGTTTTATTATAATAAAATTGAGAGAAAAAACAGCACTTTAAAAAAATATTTTTATTTTTGTAATCCTTATGTTTTATTTTGTGTAACTAACTGACAAATTTTGTCAGTTAGTTAACTAAAATCACCCCAGAATTATCGGTTTATTCCCTAATTCATCTTCTAAATCATCTATTTTCCGATCATAGTATTGATCCAATACTTCTCCAATCTGCTTTACACCTTCAATGACACCTTCTGTAAACTCCTGTTGAGCCAGATTTTGAATGATGCTTTGACAGATTTCATCCCAGACTTGCTGGGTCGTTGCATTCTTAATTCCCCGATCAATCACAATTTCAACCTTATGCTCGCACAGATTCAAATAGAGCAGTACCCCACTATTATATTCAGTATCCCAAACTCCAATTTCAGCAAATAACTGTCGGGCCCGACAAAGCGTATCTTGATAATAAGCAGATCGCGAAGGCAGACAGCCTTCAATCACCACCTGAATTTCCCCCACATGTCCATGCTCGGCTTCTTCCACTGCCACTGCAATCGCATGCTGATCCTGCTTGGAAAAAAAACGTTTGGTTGCCGGCATATAGAAGAAATGCTTGAGCCAGCGCTTAAGACTCGGCTGTGCATGTTCTTCCAACTTCGGCCGCGTGACAATTTCTGTCGTATCTGTCGTTGTTACCATGAGCCTGATGCTCCTCCCCCACCAAATCCACCACCGCCACCGCCGAAGCCGCCGCCCCCAAAACCACCACGACCACTGCCGCCACGGCCACCACCTGCCATAAAGGCATGTAAAATCAGTTGCGCAAGCGAGGTGACCAGTAAAAAGAACACCCCGGCACCAATCATAAAACTGGCAATTAAACCCATGCCATTGACCAGACCGGCAGCTGTGCCTGCAACTGCGGCAGTCGCAGCACTGAGTTTTCTGCCAAAAATCATGGAGCCGACGACCCCAGCAACAATAATAAACAGTACGCTACTGAACGTCGCCTTACTGGCTTTTTGTGCCTGATAAGCCTGTTCCTGACGTTCTTTCAGTTCATCTGCTGCCTGTGCTGCAATTTCAGGATCAAGATTTAAAATCCGTTCTATTTCAGCCAGTCCTGAGTCGATCCCTTGCGCATATTGGCCCTGTTTAAAATACGGCGTGATCTTGTCATTGATAATCCGCCCTGCCACAATATCAGGCAATACGCCTTCCAGACCATAACCGGTCAAAATCTGAATGCGGCGATCATTGATGGCAATGGTCATCAATAAACCATTATCACGTTTAGCCGAGCCAAGCTGCCAGGCCTCAGCGACACGCATAGAGTAATCAAAAATATCTTCCTGCCCTGTGGTTGGAACAATGACCACACCTATTTGCCCTTTGCCTTCATTATAAAGTTTCAGAATACGCTGATTGAGTTGCTGTTTTTCAGTGGGACTGAGTAAATTTGCCTGATCAATGACCGGTTCGTTCAGACTTGGTAAGTCCCGCTGCAACTGCCCTTCTGTCATATCATTGGCAATTTGTGGCTGCGACGCTGCTGTAGCCCCAGTTTCTTGAACTGGAGCATTTTGACCAGTTTTAGGCTGTAAGATTTCACGCGCCACGATGACTTCTTCAGTATCCGTAGCTGTGGCTGTTTCTGCTGAAGCAGGTGTTGTTAGCCCCATACCCAATATGAGGAGCAACCCAGCACAGTATTTCAGCAGTATTTCAGGCATCTGATCTCTCACTTATCTACAGATATTACTTATTCAAAAGACACCGTTGGAGCTTTCTGAGCACTTTGCTCGGCACTGAAGTTTGGTTTGGTATCCATACCAATTACTTTTGCCGTCATGACCTGCGGGAACTGACGTGCGTAGCTATTAAAGTCCTGAACTGTGGTGATATAACGATTACGTGCCACAGCAATCCTATTTTCTGTACCTTCCAGCTGCACCTGTAAATCACGGAACTGCTGATTGGCTTTCAGGTCTGGATAGTTTTCAGTGACCGCCAATAAACGTGACAAAGCACTGGTCATTTGCGACTGTGCTTCCTGATAACGCTGGAATAATTCAGGATTTTCCAGTACTTCCTGATCGACTTTGAGGCCTGCTACATTGGCACGTGCCTGAGTGACTTCTGTGAGCACCTGCTCTTCGTGCGCGGCATAACCTTTTACGACATTCACCAGATTTGGCACCAGATCGGCACGACGCTGATACTGGTTCTGAACTTCAGACCAGGCTGCCGTTACTGCTTCATCTTTGACTTGTAAGGTATTATAACCACAACCACTCAGGGTCAAGGTACTGGCCAGCATCAAGGCGATAAGAGATTGTTTGAATACACGCATGATATCTTGTCCTCAATTCTTTATTAAAATTTATATAATTAATTTGATTTTAAACAGTATTTTCTAAAGTTTTGTTACTTTTTATAATCTTTTTTAATGGCCTCTCTTAAGTTAGACAATATCCAAAAATAAAAAACCCGCCGTAGCGGGTTGTTTGAATGATTTCAGTGAATTTTCAACTGTTAAACATCTAGATAATCCAGAATACCTTCAGCTGCCTGACGGCCTTCCCAGATTGCAGTTACCACCAGATCAGAACCACGAACCATGTCACCACCAGCAAAGATTTTTGGATTCGAAGTCTGGAATTTGTATTGTTGCTGCTCAGCGGCAACGACACGACCTGAACCGTCCAGATTGATTTCTACATCGGTAAACCAGTCTGCTGGGCTGGTACGGAAACCAAAAGCAAGCAGGACTGCATCCGCTGGAAGAATTTCTTCTGAACCCGGAATCGGCTCTGGACTACGGCGACCACGACTGTCCGGCTCACCTAGCTGAGTAGTAATAAATTTCACACCGGTCACTTTACCATTTTCACCAACAACTTCGATCGGCTGACGGTTAAACTGGAAATTCACCCCTTCTTCACGTGCATTTTGCACTTCACGGCGTGAACCTGGCATGTTTTCTTCATCACGACGATAGGCACAGACGACCGATTCAGCACCTTGACGGATCGAAGTACGGTTACAGTCCATAGCCGTATCACCACCGCCTAAAACGATGACTTTTTTGCCTTCAACACTGATGTATTCAGCCGGATCTTTTTCCCAGCCCTGACAACGATTGACATTCGCAATCAGGAAATCCAGTGCATCATACACACCATCCAGATCTTCACCGGCAAAACCACCTTTCATATAAGTATAGGTGCCCATGCCCATGAATACCGCATCATAATCTGCAAGTAACTGGTCGATGGTCACATCTGTACCAATCTCAGTATTCAGACGGAATTCCACCCCCATACCCGTGAAAATTTCACGACGGCGTTTCATTACGTCTTTTTCCATTTTGAATTCTGGAATACCAAAAGTTAGCAAACCACCGATTTCTGGACGTTTGTCAAAGACCACAGGTTTTACCCCGTTACGCACCAGAATATCTGCACAGCCAAGTCCGGCAGGACCTGCACCTATGATTGCGACTTTCTTATTGGTCCATTGCACATTGGACATATCTGGACGCCAGCCCAATGCAAAGGCGGTATCGTTGATATATTTTTCTGCATTCCCGATCGTCACTGCACCGAAACCGTCGTTCAGGGTACACGCCCCTTCACACAGGCGGTCTTGTGGACAGACACGGCCACAGACTTCCGGCAAGGTATTGGTCTGATGACACAGTTCAGCGGCCTGGAACAACCGGCCTTCAGACACCAGTTTTAACCAGTTTGGAATATAGTTATGTACCGGACATTTCCACTCACAATACGGATTACCACAGCCTAGACAGCGATGTGTCTGATTGGCTGCAATTTCCGCTGTATAAGGCTTATAAATTTCCACAAATTCTGCTTTGCGGACATCAATCTCTTTTTTCTCTGGGTCTTGGCGTGCGACATCCAGGAATTGAAAGTCATTATTCAGGCGTTCTGCCATGTCTCTCTCCGTGGGGAGATGTAAGGGGTTCACAGTTGCCTTACATCTGCCTATGTTTCTGCAGTAGTGGAATTATTGTGGATCAGCTTGAGTTGTTTTTAACAGCGTTTGCAAATTGGCTGCTTTTGGTTTTACCAACCAGAACTTGCGGCTGTAGAAGTCAAACTCATGGCGGATCTTGTACGCCCAAGCACTACCCGTTTCTTTAATATGTTCATCCAGGATACGACCCAGGAAGGCTTTATGCTCTTCCATCGCTTCCGTAGAAATACGATTCAGCTCAATCAGCTCGTGGTTATAATGATCAACGAAGTCATTATCCAGATCAAGTACATAAGCAAAACCACCCGTCATACCTGCACCGAAGTTATGCCCAACCTTACCCAGCACTGTCACAATACCACCGGTCATATATTCACAGCAGTGATCACCTGCACCTTCAATCACGGCAAATGCACCCGAGTTACGCACCGCGAAACGCTCGCCCGCTGTACCCGCTGCATATAACTTACCGCCAGTCGCACCATACAGACAAGTATTCCCAATAATCGCGGTATTTTGCGTCTGGAATGGCGAACCTTTTGGCGGGAAGATCGAGATGCGACCACCGGCCATACCTTTACCGACATAGTCATTGGCATCACCTTCCAGGCTGATATGCAAACCACCGGCATTCCAGACACCCAGTGACTGGCCTGCAGTACCATTCAGGTGAACTTTCACCGGATGGGCTTCCATACTCAGGTTGCCATAACGTTTCGCAATTTCACCAGACAGACGGGCACCAATCGAACGGTCACAGTTACCAATCGTAAAGCTATATTCACCGCCAGTTCCTGCTTCGATGGCAGGTAGAATCTCATCTACCATTTTCTCTGCCAGAATACCTTTATCAAACGGTGCATTGCCCTGAACTTCACAGTACTGTGCTTTACCTTCAGCTGCCGGATGCGACTCTAGCAGTTTGCTTAAATCAAGGTGTGCATGCTTTGCAGTTTCACCTGGCAAGACTTCCAGCAGATCCGTACGGCCAATCAGGTCTTTCAGACTCGATACACCGAGTGCCGCCAACCATTCACGGGTTTCTTCAGCAATAAAAGTGAAGAAGTTAATCAGCATTTGTGGCTCGCCAATATAATGCTCTTGACGTAAATGGTCTTGCTGGGTTGCGACACCGGTTGCACAGTTATTCAGGTGACAGATACGCAGGTATTTACAACCTAATGCAATCATTGGGGTTGAACCAAAGCCGAAGCTTTCTGCACCCAAAATTGCTGCTTTGACAACATCCAGACCGGTTTTCAGACCGCCATCTGTCTGTACGCGAACTTTACCACGCAGGTCATTCACACGAAGGGCCTGATGCGCCTCAGAAAGCCCCAGTTCCCACGGTGAACCTGCATGATGAATTGAAGAAAGTGGAGAAGCCGCTGTACCACCATCATAACCAGAAATGGTAATGAAATCGGCATACGCTTTCGCCACACCTGCCGCAATCGTACCGACACCTGGTTCAGAAACCAGCTTAACTGACACCATCGCCTGTGGGTTAACCTGTTTTAAATCAAAGATCAACTGTGATAAATCTTCAATTGAATAGATGTCGTGATGCGGAGGTGGCGAAATCAGGGTAACACCCGGTACAGAGTAACGTAAACGGGCAATGAGACCATTCACTTTACCACCCGGCAACTGACCACCTTCACCTGGTTTTGCACCTTGCGCGACTTTAATCTGGAGAACTTCTGCTGATGTTAAATAAGCAGGCGTTACACCAAAACGGCCCGATGCAATTTGTTTGATTTTCGAGTTACGGATAGTGCCGTAACGCGCTGGATCTTCACCGCCCTCACCCGAGTTTGAACGACCGCCAATCGTATTCATGGCAATCGCAATCGCTTCGTGCGCTTCAGGCGACAATGCACCCAAAGACATGCCGGCAGAGTCAAAGCGAGGTAGGATCTCTTCCACAGATTCCACTTGTTCGACTGGAATCGAGTTGTCTGTTTTCAGTTTAAATAAGTCACGGATCGTTGCGATCGGACGGTTGTTCACCAGTTCTGCATATTCTTTAAAGTCTGCATAATTACCCGAACGTACTGCTTTATGTAGCGAGTTGATTACATCCGGGTTAAAGGCATGGTATTCCTTGCCGAATACAAATTTCAGCAAGCCGCCCTGATCAATTGGTTTACGGTTTTTCCAGGCAATATCCGCCAACTGTTTCTGGTCATTTTCAAGATCGACAAAAGTGGCACCCTGAATACGGCTTGGCACACCGATGAAGCATTTATCCACCACTTCATTAGATAAACCCACTGCTTCAAACAACTGACCACCACGATAAGAAGCAACCGTAGAAATACCCATTTTAGACAGGACTTTCAGCAGACCTTTTTCAATCCCCTTACGGAAATTGTTTTGTGCATAGATTGGGTCACCCAATAATTCGCCTTTCGCGACCAGATCATTGATCACGTCATAAGCCAGGTATGGGTAGATGGCTGTCGCACCAAAGCCAAGTAACACTGCAAACTGATGTGGATCACGAGCAAAACCGGTTTCAATAATCAGGTTGGCATCTGTACGCAAACCAGTATTGATCAGGTGATGATGCACCGCGCCGGTGATCATGAAAGCATTGGCTGGCAAGTAGCCTTCACGGATTTTTTTGTCTGAAAGCACCAATAAGGTTTTACCATCACGAATGGCTTGTGCAGATTCTTCACAAATACGCGCAATGGCTGCTTCCAGACCTTCGGTTTCAGCATAGTTCAGGTCGATATCTGCGATTTCGTAACCGGCACGACCCAAGGTACGGATCTGATGCATTTTCGAATTAGACAGCACAGGGCTGGAAATGATCAAGCGGTCTGCATGTTCAGGCCCTTGTTCAAAGACGTTTTGCTCACGACCCAAACAGGTTTCCAGTGACATCACAATCGATTCACGTAACGGATCGATTGGCGGGTTGGTCACTTGTGCAAACTGCTGGCGGAAATAATCCGACACATGACGCACCTGACGTGACAATACCGCCATTGGGGTATCATCACCCATTGAGCCTACAGCTTCCTGACCGCTTTCAGCAATCGGACGCAACAACTGGTCACGCTCTTCAAAGGTCACCATGAACATTTTTTGTGCCGCTTTCAGGCCATTGCCTTTTAAGCCTTGATCACATAAATATTCTTCCAGCTCTGGACTACCTTGCAAACGCACAGAATTTTCACGTAACCATTCACGGTATGGACGCATACGCTTCAGATGATTATTGACATCTTGCGTATCCAGTACCTTGCCAGTCTGCGTGTCGATGACCAGCATCTGGCCTGGGCCGACACGGCCTTTAGAAATCACATCTTCAGGTTGGTAACCCCATACGCCAATTTCAGACGCCAACGTGATATAGCCATTTTTGGTAATCACCCAACGCGCAGGACGCAGACCGTTGCGATCCAGCATACAGATCGCATGACGACCATCCTGAATCACCAGACCAGCCGGACCGTCCCAAGCTTCCATATGTTTTGAGTTGAATTCATAGAAAGCACGAAGATCAGCATCAAGTGTTTCCACGTTCTGCCAGGCAGGCGGAACCAGCATACGGAGTGCACGGAACAGATCCATGCCACCGCCAACCAGAATCTCCAGCATGTTATCCAGGCTTGAAGAATCTGAACCGGTACGGTTCACAATTGGATTCAGTTCAGTTAAACCCGGTAATAACGGATTTTCAAATTTTGGTACACGCGCCATGGCCCAGTTACGATTCGCAGTAATGGTATTGATTTCACCATTGTGTGCCAGGTAACGGAACGGTTGTGCCAAAGGCCAGCGTGGCAAGGTATTGGTCGAGAAGCGCTGATGGAAGACCACAATATGTGATTCCAAACGTGGATCAGCCAGATCTGTATAAAAATCTGCAATCGCTTCCGGCATCATCAAGCCTTTATAGCTGATCACCGTTGAGCACAAAGTAGTGACATAGAAAGACGTATCATTCACCAACAGTTGTTCTGCACGACGGCGTGCCAGGAATAACTTACGGTTAAATTCAACCTCAGTCACACCCATTGGACAGTTAACAATAATCTGTTCAAATGCCGGCATCGATTGCAATGCAATTTCACCCAATGCATCGACATTGGTCGGAATCACGCGCCAAGCCAAAACGATTAAACCTTCAGCTTCAATCTCTTTGTTTAAAACCTGTTTGGCATGTGCAGCAAGTGCCGGATCAAGATTTAGAAACACCGACCCCACAGCAAACACTTCACTTAAAGTGGTATCACTTAAGCGTTTTGCTTCTTCACGGAAAAATTTCTTCGGCATCGCCAAGAGCAAGCCACAACCATCCCCGGTTTTGCCATCCGCGGCAATACCACCACGATGGGTCATACAACTCAAACTATGAATCGCGGTCTTGACGAGATCATGGCTAGCATCACCCTGCATATGGGCGATCAAACCGAAACCACAGTTATCTTTAAACTCATCCGGTTGGTATAAACCTTGAGCGGGAGCTACATTGTTAGGCGATGGCATGTGCATAGCGTACCCTTCTTTCACGAAGCCTCAACAGGCTATTAAACAATCTAAATTTTTCTCTGCGCTGGCGTCTAATGGACTTTCGAAGACCGTCTTGGTAGAGCAAAAGCATTTTTCTTTATTTCTTCAGACTAGTCCTTTTTTAGACTAAATGCATAACAAATAAAGTTTATTCTGCTCATGAATAACATAAAAATCTGGAATAAATATGACATTCATACGGTGTCATCGAATCATTTTTCGCGCTAAAACAGGGAGATTAATTCAATTCATGCACCAATAAAGCAAATTCCATGCCAACAAACAGCGCATAAATTAAAACAATACAGATGACAAAGATTTAGCGCAGAACAGCACACTAAGGGTTAATTTTAATGTGCATTTTTTGCACCAAAAGCGCTCATTTTTAATTCTGTAATTTTTTGGATGCGCTATTTTAGACCGAACTAATTAAATGGATCACTAATCTCGTTATTTTGAGGATGCGGATTACTGCCCTGAGCAGGTCGATTATTGTTATTTTGTGGTTGAGGTGTACCTTCTACAGCACTTTCAGATTTCTGCACATCAACTACATTTCCCGATGAATCACGGCGCACAATTGTGGTACTGGTAGTCGCAGCATCAGAGCTACGCGGCTTGGACTCAGTTTGGGTTTGCTGCTGTCTAAGTCGTACCGATTCATCTACTTTCGGCAAAGGCACATTTTTCAAACGAATTTCGTAAAGCTTTTGATTACTAGCCAATTCCTCTGAACCCAGATTATTGACCAGACTAACATATTGCTGCATTGCTACAACTTCAGGCTTGACTGAGGCCGGTAAATTTAACTTCAGTGTAGATAAAGCCTGATTGGCTTGCGCCGCCGTCTTATATTGACCATATAACAATACATACTGTTCTGGCTGATTTTCACCCGAGATTCTTAAATAAATAAAAGGTTTACGATCGGACTGTTTTTTAAGAAAACTTTTTAAAATGGCTTCATTGGTCACACGAAATAATTCAATGGCGTGCTGGTTTTTCGCTTCATTGACAAATTTGGTACCACGGAATTCCGGCTCATGACTGGCATTCACGACGGTACGCGTATTTAGGTCCAGTGGTTTCACTTCCTGAAAAAGTGCACCAAGATGGGTCATTGTGGCGACTTTTTCTGGTTGAATCTGCAACTGAACTTCAGTTTCAGGCTTTTTTTCAATTTCGACGACATCATCTGAATCAGTCACCGCCCAAAAAACTAAGGCAGCAAATAGGCAGCATACACCACAGACCAGCCAGAAATAATGCTGAATCTTTTGCCAAGGAGTATGTAATGCTGCCATAAAACTAAACCTATGCCTGACTGGCTAAAATTGCCTGTTTCATTAACTCGAGATCAAAGTCTCGGGTAATCACTGCTTCGCCTAATTGCTTTAATAACACCAGACGCAATTGTCCATTTAAGACTTTTTTGTCATGGGCCATATAGGCCAGAAAATCATCCAGAGGGATTTTAGGACAAACCACAGGAAGTTTGGCACGAGAAATGATTTTTTTTGTACGTTCTAAATCTTCTTGAGAAATCCAGCCCATACGCTGTGACAGATCCGCAGCTATCACCATACCGGTGGCAACAGCCTCGCCATGTAGCCAGACACCATACCCCAGGTAGGATTCAATCGCATGCCCAAAAGTATGACCTAAATTGAGTAAAGCACGTTCCCCCTGCTCCTTCTCATCATTGGCTACAATCCGCGCCTTATGCGCACAGGAACGGTAAACGGCTTCAGCAAGCAACTGTTCATCTCGAGCGGCCAGAGCATCCATATTATCTTCAAGCCAGACCAGAAATGACTCATCGCCTAGCAGCGCATATTTAATCACTTCAGCCAAACCTGCTGAAAGCTCTCGATCAGGCAAAGTAGCAAGCTGCGACATATCCGCCAGTACCACTTGAGGTTGCTGGAAAGCGCCAATCATGTTTTTACCGAGTGGATGATTGATCCCGGTTTTTCCACCAACACTTGAATCTACTTGCGACAGCAAGGTCGTCGGTACCTGAATAAAATACACTCCGCGCTGGAAACAGGCCGAAGCAAATCCGGCCATATCTCCAATCACACCCCCACCCAACGCAAGCACAGTACAGTCCCGATTAAACCTGGCTTCAAGCAGTGCATCAAAAATCAGGTTCAGATGCTGGCTATCCTTATATTTTTCACCATCAGGCAGAATGCAGGTCGCAACACGTTTGTCTAGAGCCTCAATCGCCGTTTGATAACGCTGCAAATAAAGTGGTGCAACCGTAGTATTGCTCACAATCATTACTTGCTTGCCATGAATATAGGGTGCCAATAAGGCCTGTGGATCCAGATCGCTCCCGATAAAAATAGGGTAACGACGTTCTCCGAGTTCTACATATAAGGTTTGCATGCTTGATTAACCACTTTATTCAATGAACTTAGTTTTTAGAAGTAATGAGATTGAGAATCCGTTGCGCCAGATCTCGTGCAGCACCCTGATTGGTCTCAATAATATGATGCGCCACTTCCCGATACAAGGGATCACGGACTGCCAATAAATCCCGTAACTTTTGTTCCGGATTTTCGACTTGGAGGAGGGGACGGTTTTTATCGCGATAGGTACGTTGCAGTTGAATTTCAACCGGCGTATAGAGATAGACAACAATTCCGCGCTGTTTCAGATAATCCCGATTTAAGGTCTGAGTAATGGCCCCACCACCAGTGGCTAAAACCAGATGGGGACGTGAGGTAAGGTCATTAATGACAGCAGTTTCACGGTCACGAAACCCCTGCTCCCCTTCTTTTTCAAAAATCCAGGGAATGGTCGCTCCTGTTTTACGTTCAATTTCATGATCACTGTCTAGAAATTCACGTCCTAACAATTCTGCGAGATGTCGTCCTACTGTTGTTTTACCGGCCCCCATCGGCCCTACCAAATAAATATTTGGTAGGGTTTCAAACTCTTTGCTTGGCAAGGAGTCACCTATTCGTTTTGTTAAATTCAAAATATATTAATGATTTCTTGAAACACTGTCATTAACAATTCGAGGTGTAACGAAAATCAGAAGCTCACGCTTGTTATCCGACTTTAAATCTTTACGGAATAAACGCCCTACATAAGGAATATCCCCCAAAAATGGTACCTTGGTTTGTCCATTACGGGTTTCCTGCTCAAAAATACCGCCCAGAACCACGGTTTCACCATTATCTACTAAAACATTGGTAGTGATCTGGTTTTTGTTAATAGTCAACTGTCCAGTCGGTGTCGGATTACCCGGTGAGTTACTGGTAATATTGAGTTCCATCTGTACTTTGCCATCTGGCGTAATGCTTGGGGTGACATCCAGACTTAGCGTAGCATCAATAAATTCCGTAGTAGATACTGCATTCGCACCACCACCCTCTGCTGACTGATACGGAATTTGAGAACCAGAGGCAACAGTTGCTTTCTGCTTATCCGCAGTGAGTACTTTAGGTGTAGAAATCACCTCACCATAGCCATCTGCCTGAAGTGCAGAAAGCTCAAGATCCAACATAAAATCAGAAAGGCTGATCAAACCAAAGGCAATACGGCTGGCACCTGGACTAGTTACACCCAAGTCCACATTTAGATTATCTGGTCTTTGGATGTCATACTTCCATCCACCCAATTCTTCATCCAACTCAGGGGTTCTTAAATCCCATAAGGTTGTATCGCTACCACCGACAAGAAGATGATTATTATTTGTAACCCCTTGAGACAGAATCCCCCATTTCACCCCCATCTCTTTGGTAAAATCAGTCGTTGCCCGCACAATACGCGCTTCAACCATAACCTGCTTCACCTGCACATCCAGTAAGTCTACCATATTGCGGATTTTATCGATAAAAGGCTGAGTATCATTCACAATAATGGTATTAGTTCGTGTATCCATTGAAATAGATCCACGCGAACTTAATAAACTTTCTTTATCTTCACTATTCGCGGTATTAGAGGAATTGTTTGACGAGTTAGTTGAGTTTTGTGCAGATTTATTCTGCGTAATCAGTTTCTCAATATCAGCGGCTTTAGCATAACTCAGCTGCATATATTCAGTTTGGATCGGAGCAAGTGCAACACTCTGCTTAATAGCCTTAGCTTCTTCTTCTTCAGCCTTGATCAGTTCTGCAACTGGTGCTATCCAGATCACATTACCATTGCGGCGTTTATCCAGATTTTTGGTTTTCAGTACGATATCCAGCGCCTGATCCCATGGCACTTCTTTTAAGCGCAAAGTAATATTGCCTTGTACACTGTCTGCGGCCACCATATTGATATCGGTAAAATCGGCCAAGAGCTGTAAAACACGACGGACTTCAATATCCTGGAAATCTAAAGAAATTTTCTTACCCGAATAAGCAACTGTTTTAGGACGTAATGGGCTCTTGGCTTCCGGACGTTTCAAACTGATGGTCAGCTTGTTATCAGTCTGGTAAGCCATATATTCATAACTTTCCGCAGACTGAATCGTAATCACGCCAGAACCATTTTGATTCACGGCATCGACACTGGAAACTGGTGTAGCAAAATCATTTACATTTAGACGACGGGTCAAATGAGCCGGAATCTTGGAACCTAAAGTGCGCACAATAACCTTGGTACCCTGCTGCTGTACATCAACAGGAGTATTATTTCCTAGCAGATCAATAACGACCTGGCCTTCACCTTGCGCACCGCGCTGGAAACCAATATTACTGATACCCTGAGCTGACTGTTGCTGCACAGGTTGAGCTATGGCTACAGGAGTTGCCGAGTTAATTTTAAGAATAAAGGTATTACCTTCCACGCGAGTCGTAAAGGCTCCTGCCTCGGTCAAGTTTACCGTCAGACGTGCCCGCTGAGCATCCGAAGTGACATCCACTGAACTGGCTTCACGTGTTGCCACCGGAATACTGCTTTGTTTTAAATTCTGTTGTGCCTTGTCAAAGTCCAGAATTAAACGTGACGGTGATTCTAATTGGTAGGCCTGTGGTTGTGGTGGCAAACCATTGAACATCACCCGAATCTCAGTTCCTTGTCCAGGAAGCTGCATGGGTACTACATTGGTCATTGAAACCTGTGCACTAGCCGCTTGCATCACCGCAATCGCAACAGCACCCATGGAAAACTGACGAAACACACGATTCATTGTATTAACATCCCCAAAAATAAATTCTTTAATACTCTTATTCATTGTTATTCCTTTAAAACTTATGGCGCCGGCCCGATAAGAACCAAACTTCGCGGACGTTCCACATATCCCTCACGGCCATCTGGAATAATCTCAATCAAATCGATTTGTGTTGGTGTAATTCCAACCACACGACCATGATTAAGTCCCATATAGCTACCACGTTGAATCCGCTCAACCTCACCATCAGGCGTCTGGATTAAAGCCAGAATTTGTCCTGCCTGATTGCGCATACTGCCTTTCATGGTCAATGTTTCGAGCGGATAACTTTCTAGCGGTTGCAGTTGACGTGATAGGTTTGGATAAACCCGTTTCCCCGCCATAATTTTCAGTTCAGCAGCCAGAGAGCTTGGTAAAAAAGGGCTTTTGATCTGATGTGCTGCATAGTTGAAGGTTTCAACTGGCATAAAATCAGGAGCCGGTTCAATTGGCAAAGGTGGCTGATTACGAATATTAGCCATTTCCTGATTGACTGCATCAATGCGTGAATCGCATCCCAACAATAAAAACCCAAGTGTTAAAGCTGAAGTAATTTTAATGTTCTTCATTACTGCGCCCCCTGAGTAGTACTATTAGCTTCAGGCTGTGCTGCAGCACCTTCAGCATTACCGACATAACGGTAAGTTTTGGCTTTTACCACATAATCAATGACTGGAATTTCAGATTTTTTCTCTTTATTTTCAGTACCGGTAATGGTGAAATCATGCAGCGTTACAATACGCGACAAGCCGGCAATACTGCTGACAAAAGAGCCAAAAGCGTGATAATCCCCAGTCGCTTCAATTGCAATCGGCTGTTCAATAAAGAATTCTTGTTTAATTTCAGGCTCTAGACGAATATTTTTAAACTTCAGGCCTGAATTCACACCGCTCAGGTTAATATCTTCAACCAGACCTGGAATTTCAGTTTCTTTCGGCAACTGTTCTAACTGCTGGTTAAAACGGGCTTCCATTTCCTGAAGCTGGATTTGATATTGTTGTAAGTTGCGTAATTTGGATTCTTTTTCACGGAATTCATTCAGCAGGTTTTGTTCTTGAGCACTGGCTTGTGAAATCGATTCAATCGTGCTTCTGATCATGACAAAATAAATCACCGCAAATGCCAGCGCGGCAATAAAAATCCAGCAGGTAATTTTGACCGATAAAGGCCAACTTCCATAGTTATTTGGATCTAATGTATTGAATTGCTGAAAAAACTTTTCAACAGTCATTTTATTTTTGGGTACAGCGACGACATCTTGGCCGAACTCATCGAATTCTTCATTACTCATGATGATGCCCCCGTAGTTGTAGCGACTGCTTGTTGTTCTTCGTTAAGTACTGGCTGAGCGATCTGATCCAGATCCACAGTTACAGTAAAACTGCCATAAGATTCTTCCACACGTGGAATAATCGAGCTCGGTGCCTTTTCTTTTGCTTCTTCAGCCACCAGGAAGGCATTCATAAAGGCATTCCGATACCAAGATGAAGCTTCCAGATTACGGAGCAGTTCTGCTACCGTATTTGGACTCTCAGCTCGACCTTCAATGGTAAACTTATCACCGATACGCTGGAATTTGGTGATATACATATTGCTTGGGGTCACCCGCACAATTTCATCAATCAGATGCACTGCAATCGGACGTTGGGTTTGTAGGCCCTGAATCAGTTTCATCCGTTCAACAATTGCATTACGCTGTTCTTGTAAACCTTCAAGCGCCTTTAACTGCACATCCAGATTCTGGTTGGTACTTTGAATCAGCTGATTGGCCTGTTCCTGATCCTGAAGCTTGTGATCATAATAAAACCAGGTAGAACCTGCTGCTGCTAATCCTAAGAACAGCGCCCCCACGCAGATTGCCACGAATTCATTATTTCTTTTAATTCTTAGCTCATCACGCCAAGGAAGTAAGTTAATTCTTGCCATTAATCAAAACTCCTTAATGCCAAACCGCATGCAACCATGAGTGATGACGCGTCATTTTCAATTTTTTTAATATCAATTTGAGGAGAAAAGCCCATTTGCAAAAATGGATTCGCGATCGTGACACGGTAACCGAGTTTTTGTTGTAATAATTTTGCCAGACCTGGAATATTGGCATTCCCGCCGGCCAGTAAAATATGGTCAATCTCATTAAACTGAGAAGATGAAAAGAAGAACTGCAATGAACGGGCTGCCTGTTGTACGACGGCATCCAGAAATGGTTCTAGCACTTCAATATCATAATCATCCGGCAAGGCACGGGTTTTTTTAGCACGTCCAGCTTCTTCAAAAGACAATCCATAACGATTCTGAATTTCCTGAGTCAATTGCTTGCCACCAAACACCTGCTCACGGGTATAAATAATCTTGTTGTTCTGCATCACCGACAAGGTCGTCATACTATGACCAATGTCTAAAATACCAACCGTATTGACCCCCATCGGCAAAGTGTCCGAAAATACCTTAAAGGCATTTTCCAGCGCAAAACTTTCTACATCTGCAATCTTAGGCGTTAGACTGCTAATCTCTAAAACTTCAGAACGTGCTTCGACATTTTCGATCCGTGTCGCGACCAGCAGCACATTGACCCGGTTCGGATTGGAAAGGCGGTCTGGCAGAACTTCAAAGTCCAGACTCGCTTCATCGAGTGGAAAAGGAATATATTGTTCCGCATCTTCACGAATCTGAACTTCACGTTCATCATCCGACATGTCTGCATCCATCTCAATGATTTTGGTGATGACCATTGAAGTTGGAATCGCAAAAGCGGCCTGATTCGACTGGGTATTACCCAAATTAATTGCACGCCCAAGGGCATCAGCGACAGCTTCTGGGTTTAAGATGTTTTTTTCAACAACACTGTTTTCCGATAATGGGATCAAAGCATAGCTCTCTACCCAGTAACGGCCACTTTTTACAGAAAGTTCTAAAACCTTAACAGAAGTCGAACTAATATCGACTCCTATTAACCCCTTATTTGGTTTACGATATAACCTGCGCACAATATACTTCCTATTATTTTTTTGTCCCCAATTCAATCTAACTTACCAATTGGTCCAGTCTATAATTTTATATAGATACAATAACTCATCTAACAATATGGATATCGACAGGATATACTGACCGGTAATTAGTTCGCCATTAGCTCTTATTAAAACTTACTTGTTATGAAAAAGCTATCTTGTTCAGGCCTTGTTCATCCATTTTTTTTGATCATTATCATTATACTGATCTCAATTCCGATGGGTTTCTATGGCATGTATCTCTATATTGCCCCATCTTTGCCTGAAATGTCTACGCTTAAAAAGGCCCCTTTATTAAAGCCTTTACAAGTTTTTAGTTCGGATAATGAATTAATTGCCGAATATGGAGGCAAGCTTTCTGTTCCTGTGAAATATGAACAAATTCCGCCCGAGTTTATTCATGCTTTCCTCGCCGCTGAAGATTCCAGCTTTTTTGAGCATAGCGGCATCAGCTTTAAAAGCTTGGGACGCGCACTCAGTGAGACGGTGACCGGCTCGGATATACAGACCGGTGGTTCGACCATTACTATGCAAGTGGCAAAAAACTATTACCTTAGTCCTGAACGGACGCTGAAGCGTAAACTGACTGAAATTTTTCTGGCCCGTAAAATTGAGCAAAACTTAAGTAAAGAAGAAATTCTGACCCTGTATGTCAATAAAATTTTCCTGGGGAAAAATGCTTACGGCATCGCAGCAGCAGCTAAAATTTACTATAACAAGAGCTTAGAAGAACTTTCAATTGCACAAATGGCCATGATCTCTGGCCTACCTAAAGCACCTTCTCGATATAATCCGGTCGCCAATCCCAAACGTGCCTTGGAACGTCGTAACTGGATTTTGGGTCGTATGCTACAACTAGGCTATTTGAACCAGAGCCAGTATCAGCAAGCCATTGCTGAACCGGTTAATCTGGATATGCCTGACCGGAGCACCCGAAACAAATTCCCTTATGTCGGTGAAATGGTGCGTTCTGAACTGGTACAAAACTTTGGTGAACAGGCGGTAGATTCTGGTTATAAAGTTTATACCACCATCCATAGTGAACGTCAGGCCTATGCGGAGCAAGCGGTACAAGAAGGTTTAGAGGCTTATGACCGTCGACATGGCTGGCGTGGTGCTGAAGCACATGATCAACCCCTCGACAAGTTCCGTGCCTATGCCAACACCTATCCTGCGCAAGTAACTCAGGTGGGTAATTCCAGTTTTGAAGCACTCATGCAGGATGGAAGCAGCGTGACTGTTCCCTGGTCAGGTATGTCCTGGGCGCGTCGCTTTCGAAACGTTAACAGTGTAGGTGGTGCACCGAGCAAAGCATCCGAGATTGTCAAAGTCAAAGACATTGTTCGCTTAAGACCCAATGAAAATAAAACCTCTTGGTCATTGGTGCAGATCCCCAATGTGCAAGGACAATTGATTGCCATCAATCCAAATAATGGTGCGATTGAAGCCATTGTCGGGGGATATAACTTTTATCAGTCGAAATTTAACCGTGCAATCCAAGGCTGGCGTCAACCCGGCTCTACCATTAAGCCTTTTGTTTATGCCCTGGCTTTAGAACGTGGCATGACGCCGCATACTATGGTCAATGATGCACCCATTACCATTGGCAAATGGACGCCACGTAACTCGGATGGCCGTTATCTGGGCATGATCCCCCTACGTCGTGCACTTTATCTGTCACGTAATACAGTCTCAGTGCGCTTATTACAGGCCGTCGGGATTGAACGTACACGTCAGTTATTCATGGATTTTGGTTTACAAGACAGTCAGATTCCACGTAACTATACTATTGCATTAGGCACCCCGCAGGTCCTCCCGATTCAGATGGCGACTGGCTATGCTACCTTTGCCAATGGCGGTTACCGAATCCAACCGCACTTTATTACCCGTATTGAAGATGCCTATGGCAATACCATCTTTGAAGCCAAGCCTGAATATGCCTGTATTTCATGTATTAATGAAAAAGAAGAAACAGTTCAAGCCACTGACCCTATTACCGCAGATGACGAAGCAATTGCAATTAACAATACAACTTTAGAGCAAAAACAGCCTGCACCTAAAGTCTCTGCCGAAGACAGTAATTATCGTCAGGCACAGCGTATTTTAAAATCCAGCTCTGCCTATGACATGGCCAACATTTTGCGTGATGTGATTCAGCATGGTACTGGCCGTGCTGCATTAAGAATTGGTCGTGGTGATATCGGCGGGAAGACCGGTACCACTAATGATGCCAAAGACGCCTGGTTTGCAGGTTTCAATGGTAAGTTAGTCACCGTGACCTGGGTAGGCTTTGATCAGCCAACCACTTTAGGTCGCCGTGAATATGGTGGTGTGGCAGCTCTACCGATCTGGACCGATTTTATGGGCAAGGCATTAAAAGGCCAGCCGGAAGCATGGGTCCGTTTAGACCGCAATGCCAAGGCACCGGTGAATCGCAACAAAGCGGTTCAGGCTGATGAGCAGCAGAATGATCCGTCTTCTCCGCCTCTGGCGACAGCACTTTACCGTCCAGCACCTGTGGTCGTCCCGAAACGCACAGAAACTGACTTTGAGGATTTACCAGATCAACCGATTCGTTTACCAGATGATGAAGGTTCTGCACCTCAAGAACAGCCTCTTCAGCCGAACCGGGTAGACTCACTGGAAAATCTGATCGAAGAAGTTCAGTAATCTGACGATATAAAAAAGCCCTCAGTTGAGGGCTTTTTTATATGCATTTTTTATTTCTTCTGGAACAGGTAAATCTGATATTGAGCCAGTAATTCAAACTGATCCTGCTGTTCGAGTGCTAAACGGTGTTCCGGCTTGGCCTTATAAGCATATGGCGTCATCGCAATCAGGTTTTTTAAATCTGCCTGTGGTAAAACCATTGGGGCGTCAATCATCTGCTCACTAATCAAGTTAAACTCATCTTGCAACTGCTCCACAAACTTCTGCGGCTCGTGTGGTTTCACTTCCTCAAATAAAGCCTCACGCATGGCATATAAATGTTGTGGTGCCGGCGTCACTACCATCAAATAAGATTTTGGTTTTAGGACTCGTAGGATTTCCTGTTTGGGAATCGGACTAAACAAGCTGGTGCAGAGATCAATTGATTCATTCAGTACTGGCAAGGTTGCCCCGGTTCCCACGACCCAAGTAATATCTTTATTCAGTTTGGCAGCCACCTGAACTGCATTTTTGGCAATATCGACCCCCACACATTGCAGCACTTCGGCCTGCATGGCATTGGTGTAATAGCCTTCCCCACAACCAATATCCAAAAGGTTCTCAATCCGCAACTTGCGAATCTTTTCCACGACAGCCTGTTGCAAAGGCGCATAATAACCTGCGCTGAGAAATGCGCGACGTGCCTGCACAGACTCAGGCGTATCTCCCGGGTTTTTGCTGTGCTTGTGCTGAACCACATGCAGGTTCACATAGCCTTGTTTGGCGACATCGTAACTATGATGATTCTCACAGCGCCATGTTCTTTCATTTAAGCTCAACTGCTGGCGACAGACTGGGCACATGAGTAAATTCATCATTTTCTCCAAAACAAAAAAGCCGGCATGCGCCGACTTTTTCCAATGCATTTCTTAGCGCAATTTTAAGGTCATTAGACCCAAAACTACCAGCATAATCGTAATAATCCAGAAGCGGATCACTACCTGGGTTTCACGCCAGCCTTTCTTTTCATAATGATGATGTAGCGGCGCCATCAGGAATACACGCTTATTGCGCATTCTTAATGAACCAATCTGCAGGAAGACTGAAACCGCTTCCACCACAAAGACACCGGCCATAATCGCAAATACGATTTCCTGACGAACCATGACGGCAATCGTACCCAGCATCGCACCAAGAGATAAAGCACCGACATCACCCATAAATACTTGAGCCGGATGGGCGTTATACCAAAGGAAAGCCAGACCCGCCCCGATCATGGCAGCACAGACCACCACCAGTTCAGACGAATATTTTACATAAGGAATATGTAGATAGTTGGCAAATCGCACGTCACCGGCCAGATAGGCAAATACACCCAGACCTGTAGCAACCAGCACGATTGGCATAATCGCCAGACCATCCAGACCATCGGTCAGGTTCACGGCATTGGATGCACCGTTAATCACGAAATAGGTAAAGATAATAAAACCAATACCCAACGGAATCATCGACAATGGAATGCTTAGGTCTTTAAAGAATGGAATCAATAGATCCAGCATATTCGCGGTATGCACTGGATTGGTCTGTTGCTGCGCAATCACATACAAGGCAATACCAGCACCTAATGAACCCACTGAAGTCCAGAAGAATTTTTTCTTCGCAGGCAAACCCGCATTGTCTTTATAACGGATTTTAATCCAGTCATCGGCCCAGCCAACGGCACCGAAAATCACCATCACACCCAGCACAATCCAGACATAAGGATTGGAAAGATCCGCCCAAAGTAGAGTCGAAATCCCGATTGAAAGCAGGATCAGTACCCCGCCCATGGTCGGCGTTCCCATTTTTTTGGCATGGTTTTCAGGGGCATACGAGCTGACTGCCTGACCATATTTCAGCGCCTGAAGCTTGCGAATCATTATAGGACCGAGCACCAGACCAATGGTCAGTGCCGTCAAGACACTGAGCAAAGCACGTAAAGTTAAATAACGAACCACCTGAAACGTGCTGTCAAAGCCCGCCAAATGTTCAAAGAGCCATAACAGCATTTAGAGTTTCTCCATCAATGCAGCCATCAATGTTTCCATATGGGTAAAACGCGACCCTTTAAACAGGAATGACATCGGCTGAGGTTGATGTGTTTCAATCAAACAAATTAAAAACGGTAATGCCTGCTCCTGATTCAGGAAAGCCTGCATTTTTTTACCATATTGTGTACTACGGGCACCTTCTTGTGCGGCCGGCGCAAATTCACCTACAGCCACCACAAAATTAATGCCTTTCACCGAGACCAGATCCCGACCGAGCTTGTAATGCTCGATTGCGGCAGATGAACCGAGTTCACCAATATCGCCGGTGACCATGATCCGGATGCCTTGCTGTTGTGCCAACACTTCTGCTGCTGCACGCATCGAACCCGGATTGGCATTGTAGGTGTCATCAATAAATAAATAGTCTTTGTGCGGAATAAAGTTCAGACGACCTTTCGCACCCACTGCCTGTTCCAGGCCAGCCACGATATCATCAAGATTAATACCGATCGCCAGGGCAAATGCAGCGGCAGCTGTGGCATTCTCGACATTATGCTCGCCGGCAAATGGTAAACGAACTGTTTTCGAGCCCTGTGGTGTATTCAGTGTAAAGCTTGAAGATTGAGCTTCAAGCACCATATCGCTGGCATAGACTTCACCGCCAGCACCAAAACTCAAGCTTTTTTCAGTTTTTACTGCAGCACGAATGGTTTCAGCAAAATCATCGGCAGCGGGAATAATCGAAGTCTCAGAGATATGTGCATAGATCTCGGATTTTGCACGGCAAATTCCGTCACGGCCGCCAAATTCACCTAAATGCGCAGTCCCGATATTAATAATTCCGGCCACATGCGGCTGCACCATTTTCGAGGTGTAATCAATTTCACCCTGATGACTCGCACCGAGTTCCATCACCGCATATTGATGTTCAGGACGCAGCTCAAGCAACATTACCGGCACGCCGAGGTCATTATTCAAATTACCACGCGTAACCAAGGTCGGTGCCAGACGCGACAGAATGCTTCCCAGCATTTCTTTAGTCGTGGTCTTGCCACTACTGCCGGTCAAGGCAATGACTTTGAGTTGAGGATTCTGCTGACGGCGATAAGCACCTAACTGTCCCAATGCCAAACGGGTATCTTCCACCACCAACTGGCAAATATCAGCATCCACCGGACGGCTGACAATGGCAATTTCACAACCTTGAGCGGCCACCTGAGCAATAAAGTCGTGCGCGTCAAAACGCTCACCTTTCAGCGCAAGAAAAGCATCACCTGATTCTGCATCACGTGAATCAGTCAAAATTCGCTTGATCTGGCCTGCAGGCTTTTTATCATTCAGCCAGTAGCCTTGAGTAGCCTGCTGTAATTGTTCTATGCTCCACGGCTCCAGCGCCGCAGTGCTTGTTGTTGAGGTATGCATATCTGAATCCTAATGCGCTGAATAGGCTGAATCTGTACTGCAATGCTGGGCATCAATCGCAGCTTGCACTTCGACCACGTCATCAAACCAGTGACGTACACCATCAATTTCCTGATAATTTTCGTGCCCTTTTCCTGCAATCACCACAATATCACCCGCCTGTGCGTGTTTAACCGCAAACTTGATCGCTTCACGACGGTCATGAATTTCATGATAGGTTTTGCCGGAAAAATCGATGCCATTTTTCATATCAGCAAAAATTTGTGCCGGATCTTCGGTTCGCGGGTTATCCGAAGTGAGTACTGCGATATCCGAACCGTCTAAAGCAGCCTGAGTCATCAGTGGACGTTTACCGCGATCACGGTCGCCGCCACAGCCGAAGACTGCCCATAGATTTTGTGAGACATGCCGTTTCAAGGTCACTAGAACCTGAGTCAGGGCATCCGGGGTATGGGCATAATCCACCACAAACAAGCGCTCTCCATCACGTAGCACCTGCATTCGGCCCGGTGCACCTTTGAGCTGTGGCACAGTTGCAATCAAACTTTCCAAGTCAAATCCGGCCTGCTCCACCATGATCAGACTGGCGACCAGATTTTCAATATTGAAATGACCCAGCAATGGACTGTTAACCATATATTCAGCAGAAGCAGTTTTTAGTTTAAAGGTCGCACCTGAAATGCTGTACTGAATATCCTGAACCTGATAATCCGCTTTTTGCTTGGTGGAATAAGTCAAAATTTTAGGCTGTGCCGGATTGTTTTCCGCAGCATCCAGCATGATCTGTGCATGTTCATCATCGATATTGATGACAGCCACTTTTAAAGATTCAAACCGGAATAAACCAGACTTTGCTTCTGCATAAGCTTGCAGCGTTCCATGATAATCTAGATGGTCACGACTCAAATTGCTGTAGCCTGCAATCTCGATATTACAGCCATTCAAGCGACCTTGTTCCAGACCATGCGAACTGGCTTCAATCGAGGCAAATTCCGCACCGGCCTGCGCATAGCCATGCAGGGCATTTTGCAGTTGCAAGGCATCCAGGGTGGTATGCGAAGACGCTTCCAGATTTGGCAAAATCCCGTTACCTGTGGTACCCATCACTGCACAGGCTTTACCTTGCAGCATGATGAATTCAGCCACCAAGCGAGAAATCGTGGTTTTACCATTGGTGCCGGTAACTGCCAGAATTCGAACAGCTTGAACAGGTTGAGTAGCTTGCAAATACTGCTTTTGCCACTGCCCCATCAGATGACGTACATCTGCCACCACCAGATTTGGAGATACATCCAGCTTAGTTTCTGAAATCACAGCCAATGCACCCTGATCCAAAGCTTTCTGGGCAAATTGAGCAGTTTTTTCCGGTTGTGACAGACTGGTCAGGCCAATAAAAATCTGTCCTGGTTTAACTTTACGACTATCCAGCTCGAAGCCCTGAAAGGATTGCTTCATCCAGTCAGCGACATCGTGAGGGGTGTAGATATCTTGAAATGTAATAGACATTGATCACCTATTTACTGGACTTTGGGAGGTTCTAAAGGTTTGTCCAGAGGGACATTCAGCAGACGCAAGGATTCCTGCATCACGCGGGCAAAGACTGGTGCAGATACCGTACCGCCATAGTAGGTGCCTTGTGGATTTTCTACCACCACCACCATGGCGATCCGTGGATCACTGACTGGTGCCACGCCGGCAAATAATGCACGGTATTCATTGGTCGAATAACCTTTACGGTCGGCACGCAATTTATGTGCAGTACCGGTTTTACCGGCTACGCGATAACCTGGGATGGTAGCGCGAGTCGCCGTACCACCTGGCAAGGTTGCAGTTTCCATCATCAGCAGGACCTGATCGGCAATATTGGCATCGATCATCTGCTCACCTTGGGGCTGCTCTTCCAGCTTGTACAGGCTCAGCGGCATTTTTACGCCTTTATTGGCCAGCATGGCATAGGCATCAGCCAGCTGAAGTACCGTCGCGTTCAGACCATAACCATAGGACATGGTTGCCACTTCTGACACATTCCATTTACTTGGTGGAAGAATCAAACCGGCACTTTCACCCGGGAATTTCACTGCTGAACGCTGACCAAAACCCAGACGTTTATAGAAGGTTGGTAAGGTTTCATAAGGCAGCGACAAGGCCAGTTTCGCCACACCAACGTTAGAGGATTTCTGCAGAATACCCCCGAGTGTCAACTGACCATAGTTATGCGTATCACGGATGGTATGATTACCGACCCGCATACTGCCCGGTGTGGTATTCACGACTGAATTCGCCGTATATTTGCCACTTTCCAGCGCCATTGCCACGGTCAGCGGCTTCATGGTCGAACCCGGCTCGAAAGAATCGACTGCACCGCGATTACGCATGGCATCCTTGTTGAGCAGGCTGTTTTTATCATTCGGGTTATACGATGGCCATGAAGATAGCGCCAGAATTTCACCGGTTTTGACATCTACCGCAATCGCAGTCGCTGAACGGGCATTATTGGCGACACCGGCAGCCGTCAGCTCACGGTACATAATATATTGCAGACGCGAGTCGATACTTAAGGTAATATTTTCGCCCGGTTCAACTTCTTTAATCACTTCCGGTTCTTTGACCCGGTTGCCTTTTTTATCGCGAATGATCTGCTGCTCGCCATCCTTTCCGGAAAGACGGCTATTCAGCTGCATTTCCAGACCTTCAATGCCGCTGCCTTCGCTATTGGTCAGGCCAATAATCTGAGAGTTCGGCTGTGGCTGCGGATAATAACGTTTATAGTTTTTCTCGGTATATACGCCCTGAAAATTACGTTTCATGATCAGTTCGGCCTGTTGTGGCGGAACTTCTTTTTTCAGGATCAGATAACGTGAACGCGGACGTTCTTCCATTTTTTTGCGCAGTTCTGCCCGATCCATACCGACTGCATCAGCCAGCTCATCCAGATTCAGGTTTTTATCGGGTAACTGACGTTTGAGCTTGCGGCTATTCGGTTCTTTTTCCAGCGCCAGCATGGTCTCGTCATAGAGTTTTTTATTGTCAAAATAATCACGTGGATCAATCACAATTTTCATGATCGGAGTACTGATCGCCAATGGAATGCCATTACGATCATAAATCACGCCACGCATCGCCTTGATGGTATTGGTTCTTAAAATATTGGCATTGGCTTTATTTTGCAAAAAATCTTTATTAATAATCTGTACATAGAAAGCACGGCAAATCAGTGTCACAAAACACAGCAGCACCACCGCCCACATGATGTAAAAACGATTGATATAAACATTTGAGGCATTTTTGTCGGTGACCGATTGTTTTTTACGTACCGGTTGCTTCTTTCTCTTGTCTACCATGTCGGAACGCTAGCCTTATTTTTTCTCATCTGAAGTTTGTGGTAAGGAAATCACGACACTTTGTGAAACCGGAGGTGAATACATACGCAGCTGTGTCACTGCACGCGTACCGATCTGTGCCGTCGCGCCGAAAGTTTGCTGCTCAATCAGCAAACGCCCCCACTCTGCATTCAGGCCATCCCTTTCACGCAGATAGGTACTCAGCTTTCTGTTATCCTGACGGTATTCAAATACCTGAAATACCACAAATACTGCACTGATGAAGACCATCAGTATCAGCATGAGATAGATTGTAACTTTTTTCAGCCACAATTTTTCTGTTTTTTTATCAACCACTTCCGTTTTCATGATCTGCCTATTAAGCTAAACGTTCTGCTACCCGCAGCCATGCGCTACGTGAACGAGGATTGGCTTTGACCTCCTCATCACTGGCTTTAACACGAGAAACTTTCTTTAAACGTCGCGTATCTTTCTGTTGTTGTGGCATTCCCCAGCCTGAATCTTCTTCAAGCGTTGACTCTTTTTGAATAAATTGTTTAATCAAACGGTCTTCCAGTGAATGGAAGCTAATTACCGCCAAACGTGCTTCAGGTTTCAAGATTTCAACGGCCTGAGGCAAGAAGATTTCAATATCTTCTAATTCCTTATTAATAGCAATACGAATCGCCTGGAAAGTACGGGTCGCAGCATGCTTATTTTTTTCCCATTTCGGGTGGGCTACTTTTACAATCTCAGCCAGCTTTGCCGTGGTATCAATATATCCGGCAGCTTTAATTGCCTTGGCAATACGGCGACTATAACGCTCTTCACCATATTTAAAAATGATATTCGCCAACGCTTCTTCTTCAATCTGGGTCAGCCATTCTGCTGCAGTTGGACCTTGCGAGTTATCCATGCGCATATCCAGCGGGCCATCTTTCATAAAACTGAAACCACGTTCAGCCTGATCCAGCTGCGGTGAAGAAACACCAAGATCCGCCATCACCCCATCAACCTGTTCAATGCCCAGTTCAGCCAAGGCATCTTTCAGATCAGCAAAGCTGGCATGGATAATTTTAAAACGTGAATCTTCTTGTTCGAGTTCAGCTGCTACAGCCAGTGCTTGTGGATCTTTATCAAAGGCATAAACACGTGCATTTTCATCTAATTTGGACAGCAATAAACGCGTATGTCCACCACGGCCAAAGGTCCCATCCACATAAGTTCCCGTATTGCGACCCGCCAACAAGGCATCAATCGTTTCGTGAAGTAATACAGAAATATGTGACATAAAAACTCAATCAATAGGGGGAAAAATTTAACTGCACATTATCACCCTGTTTAGGCAAAGCTCCAAACGACTTTTTGTAGATAAATATTACTTTCCATAGAGAAAACCGTTTTAGCATTTTTCTCATACAAAAAGGCCTCCGGTTTTGGAGGCTTTTTTCAATCCAGATGACTTCGCAGATCAATTAACGTTTGCTGTTATAAATCTGGTCGAAAATTGCACCATTCACAAAATGGGTTTTCTGTGCATTGGCCCAACCACCAAAGACTTCATCAATGGTAAAGGTTTTGATTTTCGGGAACTGTGCCGAATATTTAGCTAATACTTTTTCATTACGTGGACGATAGAAATGCTTAGCCGCCATTTCCTGACCCAACGGTGAATACAGGTAATTGATATAACCTGTTGCTAACCATTTATTGCCATTTTTCTCCACGGTACGATCCACAATCGCCACTGACGGTTCAGTCAAAATCGTAATCGATGGATAAACGATATCAAACTTGTTTTTACCCAAGGTTTTTTGCGTGACCAAGGCTTCATTTTCCCAAGTCAGCAATACATCGCCAATCCCACGCTCGGCAAAGGTGGTCATTGAAGCACGTGCAGCAGAATCCATCACTTTCACGTTCTTATAAAGCTTGCCGACAAAGTCCTGTGCTTTGGCTTTATTGCCACCTGGCTGTTTCTCGGCATAACCCCATGCAGACAGATACACCCAACGCGGCAAACCACCCGTTTTCGGGTTCGGCGTAATAATTTGCACGCCTGGTTTAGTTAAGTCATTCCAGTCCTTGATGCCTTTCGGATTGCCCTTGCGTACCATGAATACAATCGTCGAGGTATAAGGTGCCGAGTTATGTGGGAATTCCTTTTGCCAGCCCGGCTGAATCTGACCAGATTTCACAATTTCTTCGATGTCATTGGCCAGCGCCAAAGTCACCACATCACCTTTCAAGCCATCGACCACAGAGCGCGCCTGTTTGCCCGAACCGCCATGTGACTGCTTAAAATTCACATCCAGACCGGTGCGGTTTTTCCAGTAAGCGCCAAATGATTTATTAAACTCATCATAGAATTCACGCGTGGCATCATAGGATACATTCAGAAAATGACGGTCTGCTGCTTGTGAAGCAGTCGCGGTCATGCCTAAACCAGTCGCCAATAAGGCAGCACTAAATAACGATTTTAATTGAGTTTTCATGGCAGCACAGAGTTTATCTTCATTAGATATAACTATATGAAATAAAATCATTTATCGCAATTCACCCTACAACATCACAACACGATAAAATGAAAGGTTTTTCTACATTAATATTTTGTTTTTAAAAGAAAAATACTATTTATTATTCTACTTATATCTAATATATAGAATTTTATGCATTAGATATAAAGAATATGGATAACACTTTAGCCATTTTCTTTATTATATTTAGACGACCGCTTACTTATCTTTTTTCATTGTAAATCTGGTCATAAATCGCCCCATTCACAAAATGTGTTTTTTGCGCTTTGGCCCAACCACCAAAGACTTTATCAATGGTAAAGGTCTGGATTTTCGGGAACTGAGCCGAATATTTGTTAGCGACTTTGGCATCCCGCGGACGGAAGAAATATTTCGCAGCAAGCTCCTGCCCTTTCGGTGAATATAAATAGTTCAAATAGCCTTTTGCCAGATGGGTATTACCATTTTTATTCACGTTCTTATCGACAATCGCTACCGATGGCTCGGCCAGAATTGAAATGGATGGATAGACGATATCGTACTTATCTTTACCCAGACCTTGGGTCGCCAGCAAGGCTTCATTTTCCCAGGATAAAAGCACATCACCAATACCGCGCTCGGCAAACGTCGTCAGTGAACCACGCGCACCGGAGTCGAGTACTTTGACATTTTGATAAAGTTTTTTCACCAGCTCTCTGGCTTTCGCATCATTACCGCCCGGTTGTTTCAGTGCATAACCCCAAGCAGACAGGTAGATCCAACGAGGTGCACCACCGGTTTTTGGGTTTGGGGTAATAATGTCCACACCCGCTTTGGTCAGATCATTCCAGTCTTTGATTTGCTTTGGATTCCCTTTACGCACCAAGAATACAATCGTAGACGTATAAGGTGCCGAATTACTCGGAAACTCTTTTTGCCAGCCTTTCGCGATTAAACCGGCATTGACGATTTCTTCGATATCATTGGCCAAAGCCAAAGTCACCACATCGGCCTGCAAACCATCGACCACTGAACGCGCCTGCTTGCCTGAGCCACCATGCGACTGTTTAAAATTAACCGTTTGTCCGGTTTTCTGCTTCCAAAATTTGCCAAATTCTTCGTTATATTCCTGATAAAATTCACGGGTCGGGTCATAAGAGACATTCAGGAAATCTTTGGCAATGGAATTCTGTACTGCTGTTCCCACTAAAATTGTCAAGATTGCGGATGCTATTATTTTTTTCATTTGATGTAACTCATTGTTTATATGACCTGCACTATACAAATCAAAAATAAACATAACAATCATATATTTATAACAATATCTACAATCTATTTCTGATTTTGAGATATCTTTTAACAATTAAATCCGGATACATATTCTGCTAGAAAAGTAATCTTCTGCTACAATATAAGACAGTTCTTCACGTTCTCTTCACAGTTGTCTGTTAAAAATAGGCCACCAAAACAGGAAATTACGATTTTTGGTAATTTTCCACAGAGTTATATTATTTCTTTTGTAAAAAATGTGACTTGGTTCTACTTCTTTATGATCAACTGTGATTAAATTGTAGACAGAGTATTAAAAAAACATTTTTAACAAAATAAAACCAACCAGAAGTAAGGAGGAAGTTTGGATATGAAATTTACATTATTCACAGCCAGCATCCTAAGCCTGATTATGTTGTTCTCGATTCAACTCGGTCATGCCGTTGTTGTGAAGACAGATTTGCCGAAGCCTACAGTAAGCACTGTTGAAAGCAAGACTTCGCCGATTGAAAAAGCGATTCAGCAACAAAAAACTGAAAAAACACTTCAAACAGAAGATAATCTAAAAGTCTTGACTGCATTTAAAGTCGCACCTTCGCAAAATTTCTTTGCAGAACAGAATTACCGCTTCACCCGCTTTGTCCAAAGTATTTTTTCGAGCGCTCATTCTTAATCAGCCTCAACAGCGCTGAATATTCCCGGATTTAAAAGCCACATCATTCAATGTTGAATAAAGCATTAAGTGATGTGGCTTTTTCGCTATAATAGCTGCAATTTTATATCTAAGATTAGATCCGGCTATGACTGTTCGTACTCGTATTGCACCTTCTCCTACTGGTTTTCCGCATGTAGGTACTGCCTATATCGCCTTGTTTAACTTATGTTTTGCTAAACAGCATGGCGGTGAATTCATTCTTCGTATTGAAGATACTGACCAACTGCGCTCAACGCCTGAATCTGAAAAAATGATCCTGGATTCATTGCGCTGGCTGGGTCTGAACTGGTCTGAAGGTCCTGATGTCGGTGGCCCGCATGCGCCGTACCGCCAGTCAGAACGTATGGATATCTATAAAAATTATGCCTTGGAACTGGTAGAGAAAGGTCATGCCTTCTACTGTTTCGCAACTGCAGAAGAACTGGATCAAATGCGTGCAGAACAGCAGGCACGTGGTGAGTCACCACGTTATGACGGTCGTGGTCTAAATCTTTCTGAAGAAGAAGTGGAGCGTCGTTTGGCTGCTGGTGAAGCGCATGTCATTCGTATGAAAGTGCCAACTGAAGGCGTATGTAAATTCAATGACATGCTACGCGGTGAGGTCGAGATTCCTTGGGCGCAAGTAGATATGCAAATCCTGCTGAAAACCGATGGCCTACCAACCTACCACTTGGCTAACGTAGTAGATGACCATTTGATGCAAATCACCCACGTAATTCGTGGTGAAGAATGGATTCCATCTGCGCCGAAACATCAGTTGCTGTATCAATATTTTGGTTGGGAAATGCCGATACTATGCCACATGCCACTGCTGCGTAACCCGGATAAATCTAAGCTGTCTAAACGTAAAAACCCGACCTCAATTAACTATTACAGAGACATCGGTGTACTGCCTGAAGCCTTGTTGAACTACTTGGGTCGTATGGGCTGGTCAATGCCAGATGAAAGTGAAAAATTCACTCTGGCTGAAATGATTGAGCATTTTGATATCAAACGTGTATCCCTCGGTGGTCCGATCTTTGATGTTGAGAAATTGAACTGGTTAAATGGTCAATGGATCAAGGCACTCAGCCCGGCTGAATTACTTGACACCTTATTGGCCTGGAAAGCAGACCGCGCAAAACTGGAAGAAATTGCAGCTGCGATTCAACCGCGTATTAACCTGCTGTCTGAAGCTGTGAACTGGTCTGCACATTATTTCAACCATTTCCCGACCCTATCTAAAGAACAGTTTGAAAGCAAGAAACTGTCGGATGAACAGGTACGTCAAAGTCTTCAATTCGCAATTTGGCGTTTAGAAAGCCTGTTTACTTGGAATAACGACACGGTGAGCCAGACCTTGATGGACTTGGCGACACAGATGGAAATCAAGCTACGTGATTTCATGCCTGCGTTCTTTATTGCGATCGCCGGTTCGACTGCGTCTACACCAGTGATGCAAACGATGGTGACCATTGGTCCGGATCTAACCTTTGCACGTTTACGTCATGCACTGGAAATTGTCGGTGGTCCAAGCAAAAAAGAGCTGAAAGTCTGGGAAAAACTCAATGAAAGCTTAAAGTTGCCGAAAAATGAAGCAGTTGATCAAGCTTAATTAATTTTTGTGTTGACGTGTGAGCGCGATATCCCTAATATAGCGCTCACACAGACTGGGGTCATAGCTCAGTTGGTAGAGCGCTACAATGGCATTGTAGAGGTCAGGAGTTCGATCCTCCTTGACTCCACCAAATCAAGTCTTGCTTTAGCTGTGTTATTTGCCTCAATTGTCCCTATCGTCTAGAGGCCTAGGACATCGCCCTTTCACGGCGGTAACCGGGGTTCGAATCCCCGTAGGGACGCCATATTCAAGATGACCATAATATATTATGGTCATCTTATAAAAAACCCAAGCATTGCGACTTGGGTTTTTTATTGCCTGTATATTTTATGTTGGGCAATATTTCGGTTTCTTCGCATCTTCCGATAAAATAATCAGTAATTTAGAATTTTGGAGTTGTAATGCAATATCGTTGCCCTAAGTGTCAAAGCCCGAAAATCATGCCAGTGGCCCAGCCAGGTCAAGCAGCTCCACGTCCAGTGGTTCCTAAAAGCTTAATGTTTCTGGTCCCTACCCTGTTCCTGTTGTTATTGCTGGTGATTATTAGTATCGCGATGTGGATTTTTGGCGATGGTGCAGGTACCACTTTACAGACTGCGACTGTGATCGTCTTTATTCTTTCTTTGATCGCAGGCTTTATGTTCTATAAGGACTTACCTGATTTTAAAATTTCAATGCAGGCATTCATGCAAACCCAAAAGAAATGGAAATGCCGTGAATGTAATCATGAGTGGGAAATCTAATTTACCCTCCACCATATAATAAACATAAAAAACCAGTCCTGAGGCTGGTTTTTTTATTTACAAAAGTCGGAGATGATTAAACACCGATTTTGCGATATTTTTGACGCTTCGCTACAAGATCATCACCATCACGTTTACGGCGATATTCTTCGAATTCAGCATAGTTACCAGTGAAGAATTCAGGTGTTTCACCTTCGAATGACAAGATGTGCGTTGCAATACGGTCTAGGAACCAACGGTCATGCGAGATCACCATCACAGTACCTGGGAATACCAAAATGGCATCCTCAAGTGCACGCAAGGTTTCGATGTCCAAGTCGTTCGATGGTTCATCCAGCAAAATCACGTTTGCGCCCATTTGCAGGATTTTCGCAAGTTGTAAACGGTTACGCTCACCACCTGATAATTGACCTACACGCTTTTGCTGATCCTGACCTTTAAAGTTAAAGCGACCGATATACGCACGAGATGCAATTTCGTAATCACCAATCTTCAAGATATCTAAACCGCCAGAAACTTCTTCCCAAACGGTTTTGTTGTTATCTAAGGTGTCACGGATCTGACCGACATAAGCCACTTTAACCGATTCACCCAGCGTTACCGTACCGGTATCTGGTTGCTGTTCGCCAGTCATCATAAGGAATAGCGTGGTTTTACCCGCACCGTTCTCACCCACGATACCCACAATTGCAGCAGGTGGTACTGTGAACGTTAAATCTTTGTACAGTAAGCGATCACCAAACGATTTGCTGATGCCTTCAACTTCTACAACCTTGTTGCCCAGACGTGGGCCAGGTGGAATGTAGATTTCAGAGGTTTCGTTACGTTGCTGGAATTCGCGTGAGTTAAGCTCTTCAAAACGCTCCATACGCGCCTTGTTTTTCTTTTGCTGACCTTTGGCATTTGAACGAACCCATTCAAGTTCTTTTTTCAATGCTTTAGCAAAAGATTCTTCCTGCTTGTTCTCTTGCTCTAAACGGGCATTTTTTTGCTCAAGCCAAGAAGAGTAGTTACCTTGATACGGAATACCCATACCACGGTCAAGCTCAAGGATCCATTCTGCAACGTTATCCAGGAAGTAACGGTCATGCGTAATCGCAACGATGGTACCCGGGAAGTCTTTCAAGAAACGTTCCAACCAAGATACAGATGAAGCATCTAAATGGTTCGTCGGTTCATCGAGAAGCAACATGTCTGGTTTAGACAGAAGTAAACGGCAAAGTGCCACACGGCGGCGTTCACCACCTGAAAGCTTAGATACATCTGCATCCCAAGCAGGCAAGTTCAATGCTGCAGCTGCTTGATCCATCTGGTTCGCAAGGTTATGCGCATCCCAAGTCTGGATAATCGCTTCAAGCTTCTCTTGCTCTTTCGCAAGTGCATCGAAATCCGCATCTTCTGCTGCATATTCAGCAAAGACTTCATCCAGACGTGCCAAGGCATCAAGCGGTTCACGTAAACCATCTTCGACGTTACCACGAACGTCTTTAGTTTCATCTAAAGGTGGTTCTTGCTCAAGATAACCGATTTTTATACCCGGTTGCGCACGTGCTTCACCAGAGAAATCTTTATCTACGCCCGCCATAATACGAAGCAAGGTAGATTTACCTGCACCGTTTAAACCAAGCACACCAATTTTAGCGCCTGGGAAAAATGATAAGGAGATGTCTTTCAGGATTTCGCGCTTAGGCGGAACCATCTTCGACACTCGGTTCATCGTGTAAATATATTGGGCCACGTAGGACTCCTCAACTGAAAAACCAAATGGGGTTAAAACAACCACCCCAGCTCAAAAATGAGCGAAAAAATAATCGGCTATTATACGCAGAAAGCTGCGAAAACATAAGCCATTGCCATGAACTTCAATGCATTGTTACAAGTTTATTGATGATGTTTTTTTAAACAGTTGTTTTCAGTAAAATAAACGACTCAAATCCAGGTCGATATATGAATATTTCATATATTTATTTCAATAAAATTGCACTTTTACTCATATGTGAAAATGCTACACTCAAGCCATAAACTTAAACAAGAAGATCAAACAGAATGAGTTATAAAGCAGAAACCCTTGCGATTCATGCAGGTTATACCCCAGAAGCAACCACCAAAGCTGTGGCAGTGCCGATTTACCAAACCACGTCTTATGCCTTTGACAATACTCAACATGGGGCCGATCTCTTTGATTTAAAGGTTCAGGGCAATATCTATACCCGAATTATGAACCCGACCACTGCGGTTCTGGAACAACGTGTCGCAGCACTGGAAGGTGGAATTGGCGCGCTGGCTTTGGCCTCTGGCATGGCTGCGATTACTTATGCGATTCAGACCATTGCGGAAGCGGGTGACAACATTGCTTCTGTGTCAACGCTTTACGGAGGTACCTATAATCTTTTTGCGCACACCCTGCCCAAACAGGGTATTGAAGTCCGTTTCTTTGATTATGAACAACCGGAAAGTCTGCATGACTTGATTGATGAAAAAACCAAACTGGTTTTTGTGGAATCGATTGGTAACCCGCTGGGTAATATTATTGATCTGGAAGAAATCTCTAAAATTGCGCACGAATATGGCGTGCCGGTCATTGTCGATAATACTGTTGCCACCCCAGTACTACAAAAATCTTTCGACTTTGGTGCGGATATTGTGGTGCATTCCCTGACCAAATATATCGGTGGTCATGGTAATTCAATTGGCGGCATTATTGTGGATAGCGGCAAATTCCCGTGGGGTAAATACCCTGAACGTTTCCCTGCCCTGAATACGCCTGATCCAAGCTACCATGGCGTGAACTATGTCGAAGTTTTGGGGGAAGCAGCATATATCGCACGTGCGCGTGTAGTGCCACTGCGTAATACCGGCGCTGCGATCAGTCCGCAGAATGTGTTTTTGATTCTGCAAGGTCTGGAAACTTTAAGCTTGCGTATGGAACGTCATACCGAAAATGCACTGAAAGTCGCTGAATATCTGCAAAAACATCCTAAAGTGAAATGGGTCAATTACGCCGGCCTGAAAGATCACCCACAGCATGCCTTGGCACAGAAATATGTGAAAGGTAAACCTTCTGCCATTCTGACCTTTGGGGTAGAACATGGTCTCGAAGGCGGCACACGTTTTATTGATGCCCTACAATTGTTCACCCGTCTGGTCAATATCGGCGACGCTAAAAGTCTGGCCTGCCATCCGGCGACTACTACGCATCGTCAGCTCAATGCCGAAGAGTTAAAATCGGCAGGCGTCAGTGAGGATATGGTGCGTTTATCCATTGGGATTGAACATAGTGATGACCTGATTGCCGATCTGGAACAGGCGCTGGCGGCCGTTTAAAAAGGTGCCCGAGCCGCTTCGAAACCTCATCATTTTGGTGAGGTTTTTTTATTTATTTTCTAAAACAGCCACTTGCTTTACTTTTTATTTTCATGTTAAAAGTTAAATGAAAGAGTGAACACAAATAGAGCAATTACTCTAATTTTTATTTTAATTTCAATACTTTAATTTATAGATTTTCCTGAAGAATTGGTTATCATATCTGGACTCACCTTTGCTCTCATCTTCTGTTAGAGCGCCATAGACCTTTAATAAAAATAATTTGAACGCTGACTTCAAATTAGGGATAACAAACGTGAAAACTAGACTACACAAACAACTGGAAAAACGTGTTGCAGGTAAAACCGTCCTGATTACCGGTGCATCCAGCGGTATTGGTTTAACGACAGCACATCAACTGGCTGATGCAGGTGCCCATGTTTTACTGGTGGCCCGTACTCAGGAAACCCTAGAACAAGTAAAATCAGAAATTGAAGCCAAAGGCGGCAAAGCCTCAATCTTTCCATGTGATTTAAACAATATGGAAGCGATTGATGAAGTTTCCAAACAGATTATTGCCTCAGTCGATCATATTGATATTCTGATCAATAATGCAGGACGTTCGATCCGCCGTGCCGTGCATGAGTCAGTAGATCGTTTTCATGATTTTGAACGGACCATGCAGCTGAACTATTTCGGCGCCGTGCGTCTGGTGATGAATATCCTGCCGCAAATGATGATTCGTCGTGCGGGTCATATTATTAACATCAGCTCAATTGGTGTACTGGCCAATGCCACCCGCTTTTCGGCCTATGTTGCTTCAAAAGCTGCGCTGGATGCCTTTAGCCGCTGCCTGTCTGCAGAAGTACATTCACATAAAATCGCAATCACATCGATCTATATGCCTTTGGTGCGCACTCCAATGATTGCGCCAACTAAAATTTATAAATATGTCCCAACGCTTTCTCCGGAACAGGCGGCTGACCTGATTGCCTATGCGATTGTGAAACGTCCGAAGAAAGTGGCAACCGGTTTGGGCCGTCTGGCTTCCATTACCTATTCCATTGCCCCAGATATCAACAATGTCTTGATGTCGATTGGTTATAACCTGTTCCCAAGTTCAAGTGCATCTGTGGGTCAACCGCAAAAATTGAACTTGGTGCAAAAAGCATATGCGCGTCTGTTCCCGGGTGAACACTGGTAATTTTTTATATGGTTTTCATACGAATAATTTAATGGAAATGCGAGCCACCTAAAGAGCTAATGCCAGTCAGTTAAATAATTGACTGGCATTTTCTTTTTAAATTCAAGATTACATTTGATAGGTGGAAAAGTCATCCGCAACTGTTTGAGGCAGGACTACATTAAAAAGTGATTTTTTCTGCGATAAATTTACTAGTGGATGGTGGCTGACGAGTTTTGCGGATGACAAATGCCTTTGGTTACTTTGGGCGAAACCAAAGTAACAAATGATTTACAAATATTTGATTTAAAACGCTAAGACTCCATCGTGAACGAATAAAAAGTTAAAGAGTCTATTTCTAAATTCTTTAACTGATAAGTATTAGCCAACAGGGCTGATTTTTAATGTCTCAGAATTAAAATATCTAGGTAAAAGCAGATCAATCTGGATAACACACGACACAGCCTGTCCTTTCAAGCACAGATTTTTGCCGCAAATGCTGCGAGATCACGTACACTATCAGCGGATATTTCCTATCCGTATTTTTATATTTTGATTGAAATGATGGAAACCCTTATGAACAACGCGCAATGGCTCGATGAAGTAAAATTTAACGAACAAGGATTAGTCCCTGCCATTGCCCAGCATCATCAAACTGGACGTGTGTTGATGGTAGCCTGGATGAACCGTGAAGCTTTGGCTTTAACTGCCGAAAAAAATCAGGCAGTGTATTTCTCTCGTTCACGCAGCAAGTTATGGCATAAGGGCGAAGAATCAGGACATTTTCAGACCGTACATGAAATCCGTCTGGACTGTGATGCCGACGTGATTGTGCTGCAAATTGAACAGCATGGTGGTATTGCCTGCCATACCGGCCGTGAATCATGTTTCTATCGCAAGCTCACGCCAATGGGCTGGGAAATTGTCGATGCACAGCTGAAAGATCCGTCTGCGATTTATGGTGAAAAATCCACGAATCCGCATACGCTGGCGATGCAAGCGTCAACCGCGCAATCTGAGCAGGTCGAAGTCCTGTCTTATCTGGGCCAGATGATGGCAGAACGCAAACAGGCCGATCCGGACTCCTCTTATGTGGCCAAGCTGTATCATAAAGGCCTGAACAAGATTCTGGAAAAAGTCGGTGAAGAAAGCTTTGAAACCGTGCTGGCAGCCAAAGACTTTGATCAGGATGCTTCGGCAGACCATAAAAATGATCTGATCTATGAAGTGGCAGATCTGTGGTTCCATACTATCGTCATGCTCGGCTATTTCGATCTGGATGTGCAATTGGTATTAAATGAACTGGCACGCCGCCAAGGCTTGTCCGGTCTGGTCGAAAAAGCCAACCGTCAGCATTAAGCCTTGAATTCATCTGTGTCTGATTTAAAAAAACCGACCGCGACCTATGAGCAGGCCACTGCCATTGATAACGCACGTCTGGGTAAATCCTTTAAGGTGATTGCCTATGCGGGCACAGGTAAAACCACTACCCTGCAAATGATCAGTGATGCCATGCCACAAAGACGTGGCATGTATCTGGCTTTTAACAAGGCCATTGCCAGTGAAGCGCAGGCCAAGTTTCACCGGGGTGTCGATTGCCGTACTTTTCACTCGCTGGCGTTTCGCAGTGTTCCACGTGGAGTCACTGACAAACTGCGCTTGCCACGCTTGAGTCCAAGTTTTATTGCCAAAGAATACCGGCTTGAACCGATGACGATGCGCCGTATGATGGGTGGGCGTTATGAAAAATATGTCTTGATGCCTTCGCGTCTGGCAAGCTTGGTCGCCAATGCTGTTGGTTATTTCTGCT
This sequence comes from Acinetobacter lwoffii, assembly GCF_024129855.1. Classification (GTDB taxonomy): domain Bacteria; phylum Pseudomonadota; class Gammaproteobacteria; order Pseudomonadales; family Moraxellaceae; genus Acinetobacter; species Acinetobacter lwoffii_L. The sequence continues at coordinate 101,755 of NZ_JAMXXC010000003.1, read as the reverse complement.
CGACCAGTTCGCAATACCCTGCCCCACGGCATATTCAGGCGCCGAGCTGGTTGCATCCGGATGATATCGAGACTTTACAGCAGAAACTTTATCCGGCAGTCGAACGACGCTGGCTAGAGTCGATTGATCCAAATCATCAGGCCGGCATCGGTCATGACATTTATCTGAAGCTCTGGGCGCTGTCCGAGCCAAATATCCCGGCCGATTATGTACTATTCGATGAAGCTCAGGATGCCGATCCCTTAATGCTGGGAATTCTACTGAAACAGCGCAGCACCCAGGTGATTTATGTCGGAGACGCGCATCAGCAGATTTATGCCTGGCGTGGCGCAGTCAATGCCATGCAGCAACTGCCCTTACCTGAATCGCGCCTGACCACCTCATTTCGTTTTGGTCCTGAAATTGCCCTGAATGCCAATGCCATTTTAGGTGCCTTAAATGAAACTGTGCCTTTACTCGGCAATCCGCAATTAGACTCTAAAGTCGTGAATAAACCGCATACCAAAATGCGCGATGCAATTTTATGCCGGACCAATGCTCGTGCAATGGAATTGTTATTAGCGGGTTTAGTTCGTGGCGATAAAGTCAGCCTGCAAGCCGATCACGTCAAACTGAATCGTTTTGTCGATGCGGCTGCCATGCTGAAACAGGGCAAACGTGTGGTTGATGTGCCGGAACTGGCCTGGTTCAACTCCTGGCATGATGTCCATGAATACTGTGAAACTAATGAAGGCAGTGACATCAAGCCACTGGTCAAACTGGTGGACGAACATGGCACCGATCCGCTGAAAAAAGCTCTGGCTAAAATCACACCAATTGCCCAGGCCGACTATATTATTTCCACGGCACACAAGGCCAAAGGTCTGGAATGGGATCGGGTTCATATTGAAGATGACTATCAGTTTAAGCTGAATGAAAAAGACCATAAAATTAGTGATGAAGAATTAAGATTACTTTACGTGGCCTGTACACGTGCTAAAGTGAGTTTAAATATTCATCACATTTATGACCTAATTCAGCAACTGAAAATCAAGATGCCGCAGTCGCTTCGGCAGGCAGTCGGTTAAAGTGCATGGCATGGATGTAAACATCATGGGACAGGTGATCTATGCACATCCAAGCGTTTCAACTGAAACACACACTGCATTTTTCCGACATTCAGCTTCAGTTTAATTATCCGCAATGCCCGGCCACCTTGATTCTGGGCAATCAGGGAACTGGCAAAACTACGCTTTTACGTTTTAGCTATCAGGCACTGACCTGGTTTGCAGCCCGTTATCGCGACAGCCGTGCTGCAGGTCTGGTGATGCAAGATCAGGACATCATGCAAAACCGGCTGCAATCCAAAATTGACATCCGGATTGGTTTTCCTGAAGAGATGGGCAGCTTGCCAGAATCCAGTCAGTCTGAGCCTGCGAACCTACAAAGCTGTTCATGGCAAATCTACAAGACCCTAAACAGTCAGGGTCTGGGTTTTAGCAAAGCAGAAACCTCACAGCTTGAGAGCGTGCTCAGCCTGTATCACAAAGCCCGCTTGCACGATCCCCTGCTCGGTTTGCCGCTAATTGCCTATTATCCGGCTGAACGCTTTACCAATGAAGTCAATCTGCTCAGCAAAAATAACCCGGCCATTCTCCAGTCCGCACATGCTTATGAAATAGCTGCAATTCCTTTCACCACCTTTGCCCGTTTTTTTGAATGGTTTCGTGAAATCAGTGATATTGAAAATGCGCAAAGTACCAAGGTTATGAACCAGATTTTGGCGCGTGCCTTGCAGCAGCCTGAGAACATCGGGGGAGATAAACTGGCCCGGCAGATCGAGAAAGCCCAGGCACATCTGCATGCGCCAAATCTCACCGCTTTAAAACAGGCCCTGTCGCTGGTCCTGCCAGAAGTCAGCCAGATATATTTAAAATACCAGCCCAAGCTGCAATTGATGGTGACCTATCAGCAACAAACTTTCACGTTCCAGCAACTGCCCAACAGTATCCGCAACTGGATTGCGCTGGTGGGTGACATTGTACGGCGGCTTTGTCTGTTGAATACCAACAGTTTATTCCCGTGTCAGGAAGGTACAGGCGTTTTGTTGATTGATGCAATTGATCATCAACTGGATCAGGAGATGGCAGCAGTGATCCTGTCACGCCTGCATCAGGCTTTTCCTAACTTGCAGATTATTGCGACCGGCAACCGGCCTGAATTACTGGAACAGGCGCAAGGCTTTCAATGTCTGAAACTGGAAAATAAACAGCTGCACCCCATTCATCTTGAAAGTATGAAAACCCAGTTTGATCAGATCTACGCAGAGCTGGAACTGCAGCGAAATAAAGATATCTCGCCCGAAGATACTTTATTGGAAACGGTCACCGAACCCATCACACCGCTTGCAGTATTGCAAATGATTCAGCAACAGTTAAATCCCGAACAACAGCAGGAACTGCTGGCCCTACTTACTCAGGAGTACCATCCGACGCTACCTCAGTCGCTCTAAACAGATTCAAAAAATAAGCGCGATTGTTTGAGTCAATAAGGGAGCCTTTTCCAGCATTCTGTTTTTACTAGGATTGAACTGTTTTGAGTCAAATTTACAATCAATGCCTGCAATTTAATCTTAATTTTCGGTCACTTCTGGATGATCTGTTTAAGCATGCAGCGCCTGTTAAAACCGAGCCGGCGTATAATTTATAAGTTCCACATAAAAACGTTGATGTTGTTGTTATCCTGTAATATGATCGGTTTTATTTGCGAATTTCATTGTAAAATCGGAATTTGCTATCGTTTATAAGTTGCGCAATACAACTGTTTTATATTCTTTTTGAATATTCTTTTGGCTTTCAAGATTGAGAAGTTTGGGTCGCTCCTTGTGGTCCTGTAATCCTTGAAAGATAAAGATTCACCTTAGGTTGATCAAAACCTAAATCATGACAATGGATACGAGTGTGCTGCCGATTATTATATTGTTACCGTTAGTATTAGGCACAACCCTTGTCTCGTGGCTGAAGCAATTTTCGCGCGGGGTAACGGCTTTAGGGGCAATTGGTGTCAGCCTCAGCAGTTTCTTATTATTATTGAGTCAGGCGCCCGCCATATTTGATGGTGCAGTGATTACCCAGACCTGGTCCTGGCTGCCCCAGCTCGGCATCGATTTCAGTTTTCGCCTGGATTCTCTGGGACTGCTGTTTGCCTTGCTGATCAGCGGAATTGGTACACTGATTTATATTTATGCCTATTATTATCTCAATCCAAAAAATTCACTGAGCAAACTGTATCTCCTGCTGATGCTATTTATGGCGGCGATGCTCGGAATTTCATTGTCGAATAACCTGATTATCTTATTGATTTTCTGGGAACTGACCAGTATTTCATCTTTCCTGCTGGTGGGTTACTGGAGCAATTACGAAGCGGCGCAACGTGGTTCGCGTATGGCCCTGACCATTACCGGAATGGGTGGTCTGGCGATGCTGGGCGGTTTTGTCCTGCTTGGTCAAATTACCGGCACTTATCAGCTTGACCAAATCCTGACGATGACTGAGCAGATTCAGTCCCATCATTTATTTGTTCCAACCTTGTTGCTGATTTTACTTGGTGCCTTTACCAAAAGTGCGCAGTTCCCGTTCCACTTCTGGTTGCCGAATGCCATGGCTGCACCGACACCGGTCTCTGCCTATTTGCACTCGGCCACCATGGTCAAAGCCGGTTTATTCCTGGTCGCACGTTTGCTCCCGATCTTTGCCGGCGCTGCACTGTTTCATAATATTGTGACCTTTGTTGGTCTGTTTACCCTGTGCATGGCCTCCTTCTTTGCCATTTTTAAGGAAGACCTGAAAGGTTTGCTCGCCTATTCCACCATCAGCCATTTAGGTCTGATCATGTGTCTGCTCGGGATTGGTTCACCATTGGCTGTTGCAGCAGCGATTTTCCACATTATTAACCATGCCACCTTTAAAGCGGCACTGTTTATGATTGCCGGCATCATCGATCATGAATCCGGTACCCGTGACTTACGTAAATTGTCTGGCTTGTGGCAATTACTGCCCTTTACCGCAACACTGACCATGATCACGGCAGCATCCATGGCGGGTGTACCGTTGACCAATGGTTTCCTGTCCAAAGAAATGTTCTTTACCGAACTGGTCGCCAGCTTGAGTGGTCCACTTATGGTCGGCTCCGCTATTTTCGCAACATTGGCCGGGATTTTTGCGGTGGCTTATTCCATTCGACTGGTGCATGGGGTCTTTTTCGATGGTCCGTTAGGCAAGCAGGTCCCGAATAAAGATGCACATGAACCTGCGTTTGGTATGCGCGCACCGGCCACTTTGTTAGCAATTTTATGTATTTTAGTCGGTCTATTGCCCGCTCTTCTGGTGGAAAAAATTGTCAATAGCACCACTCAAGCCACCACCCAGAATTTTGCCTTTGAAGGCACTCATCTGGCGCTTTGGCATGGTTTCAACCTGCCCCTTCTGATGAGTGTGATTGCTCTGCTCGGCGGAATAATCTTTTACTTTTCTCTCGCCAAAGGTGGCGCCTTACGTGAAATCGACTTGGATCCAAAACTGGGCCGCTTACAGGGCCGGATACTGTTCGATCTATTTTTGAAAAATTTGCTGCTGAATTCACGTCGTTTCCGCCGTGCCACTGAAAATGGCAAATTACAAAGCTATTTATTATGGATTGTGATTTTTACCGTCGGCCTGGTGGGATTCCCATTACTCAGCAATGCGGTGGGTACGGGTACGCGCGAGCTGACCCATGCTCCTGCCCTGGCGATTATCTTGTGGTTACTGCTATTCTCGGCTTGCTGGATGCTGCTGTGGTTCCATCATGAACGGATTAAAGCGGTACTGATTAGCGGTGCAGTCGGTCTGGTCGTCACCATGGTCTTTATCGGCTTTTCGGCGCCCGATCTGGCACTGACCCAGATTACGGTCGATGTGGTCACCACGGTTCTGCTCCTGATGAGTTTATCTTTACTGCCGCAGTTAACCCCATATGAATCGAGCCCGACCCGTCGCTGGCGCGATGCCATTATTGCCTTGGGCGGCGGTCTCGGGATTGCGGCAATTGCCTGGCTGATCATGACCCGTGATCACAATTCCATTTCATGGTTCTTCCTGCAACAGTCCATTCCTCTGGGCGGCGGAACCAATGTGGTGAATGTGATTCTGGTCGACTTCCGTGGTTTCGATACCTTCGGCGAAATTACCGTCCTGGGGATTGCCGCAATTGGTGTACTCAGCTTGATGGATGGCATGCGTGCGCATGGTACCACCATGACCCAAGGCCTGACCTATCGTTTTAATCCTTCCCCGCTGATGTTGCGTATTACTGCATCCTGGATTTTGCCGGTCGCGCTAGTGGTCAGCCTGTATATCTTTTTGCGTGGCCATAACCTGCCGGGCGGTGGATTCATTGCCGGACTGGTGACTTCACTGGCACTTATTATTCAATATATTGCAGTGGGACAGGACAAAACCGAACAGTTGCTTGGCGCCAAATCCGGTCGCCTGTATGAAATCTGGATCGGGATCGGCTTAACGATTGCAGGGTTGACCGGAATCGCGGCCTGGTTCTGGTCACGTCCATTCCTGACCAGTGCACATATTTATGTCTCTCCGCCCATCATTGGAGAAATGCATCTGGCTTCGGCTGCACTGTTTGATGTCGGCGTCTATGTCACTGTTGTCGGTGCGACCATGCTGATGATTTCGGTCTTGGGCGATTCACGTCACTCAAGCATGACTGGCCCCGTACCAAGAGGATAATAGAATGATCAGTTTAGAATTTTTATTAGCCTCTGCGATTGGCCTGCTGACAGCCACAGGCATTTATCTGATCCTGCGTGCCCGTACCTTCCCGGTGGTATTGGGCTTGGCCATGATTGGTTATGCGGTCAACCTGTTTTTATTTGCCATGGGCCGGATTCAGATGAATTCGCCTGCAGTATTAACCGAAGCCGCGAATGTGACTGACCCTCTACCTCAGGCACTGGTGCTGACGGCCATCGTGATTGGCTTTGCCACCACTGCCTTTATTGTCCAACTGGCACTGCGTAGCCGCTACGAATCAGGAACAGACCACGTTGACTCAAAAGAAGATATCCCCCAGATTGATCCACGTGAGGATGAGCCTTAATGACTGATCTTCTCAATTTCTGGACTCAACATACTCCTATTTTCAGCATTCTTTTGCCGGCCTTTACCGCTTTTACCTTGGTACTTTTGGGAAATCCGGGTGCAGGCTCTCTGATCACGGACTGGCGTCAACCTTGGCGTCGTGGTATCAGCCATCTCTCGGGAATCTTGGGCCTGATCATTGCCGTTAGCTATCTGATAAACAGCAGCGAGGGCCAAATCAGCGTATACACCCTCAGCGAATGGGCAGCACCATTCGGGATCGTGCTGGTGCTGGATCAGCTCTCGGCCATGATGCTGGTGTTGACCTATGCGCTCGCCTTGCCTGTGGTCTGGTATGCCAGCAAAGAATGGGACTTACGCGGCCGTTATTTCCATGCCATGGTGCATTTCCTGCTGATGGGTTTGACTGGTGCATTCCTAACCGGTGACTTGTTTAACCTGTTCGTATTCTTTGAAATTTTGCTGATGGCGTCTTATGTACTGCTGTTGCATGGACAAGGTAAGGCACGTTTTCAGCTGGGAATTCACTATGTCACCATTAACCTGCTGGCGTCTGCGCTGTTCCTGATTGGACTCGGGATGATTTATGGCAGTGTCGGCAGCCTGAATATGGCTGATGTGGCCCGTTTGCTGCCAACCCTTGCAGAAGATCAGCATAAACTGGCGGTTGCTGGTGGCTTGATGCTGTTTGTGGTGTTTGGAATCAAAGCAGCAATGCTGCCGGTGGGTTTCTGGTTACCCAAAACCTATGCAGTAGCCACGACTCCTGTTGCCGCGCTCTTTACCATCATGACCAAAGTCGGGGTTTATGCGATTTTGCGGATCAACGGCACGGTTTTTGATGATGAATATAGCCATCAGATTCTGATGAACTGTCTGCTAGTGATTGGCCTGGTCACATCCGTCTATGGGGTGATCTGTGCGATTGGCACCGAACGTCTGCGCCGTTTTGTCGGTTTTATGGTGCTGTCTTCAGTCGGAACGATTTTGGTGGCCATTGGCCTGAATAATACTGCGGCTTGGGCGGGTGCGCTATATTACCTGGTACACAGTACCCTGATTGCGGCCGCATTTTATATTCTGTCGGGTTGGATTACCTCACAGCGTGGCGAATTTAAAGATCATTTTAAAATCGCCCCACTGATGAAACAGAACAAGCTGGTTTCGATTGTCTATTTCATCATCGCCTTGATGATGGCAGGCCTGCCACCGTTTAGTGGATTCTTCGGTAAAATCTTTATTTTGCAGGCTTCTGCTAATTCAGATTATCAGATGATTATTATCCTGACCATTTTGCTGGTAAGTTTTCTCAGTATTCTGGCTTTTACCCGGGTCGGTTTTATCCTGTTCTGGCGTTCGAGCAGACCTGAAGATGATCTTGATTCTGAAGAGTTTCATAAATATGAAGCCCTGCCGAGTAAAGCGCCGGCACGCAATGACCGGGTGATTTATATATTGCTCGCGAGCTTAACCGCCTACGTGGTGTTTGCCGGACCGATTTATCAATATAATTATCAGACTGCGGAACAGATCAAAAAAAATTCGGTCTATGAAGCCGCACTGTTAAAACCAGATGCAGAAGGTCAGTTTATTAGCGTGCAGCCATTCGATCCGAAGTATTTGCCAGAAACCAAATATGGTGGTGAGGTGATAGATCCTAATGCGCATCTGATTCCTTATGTGATTTCAGAAGCGACCTTGAAAGGTGAACATATTTCAGAATTCAAGCAACGCCAGATTGACCAGCAGCATATTGAACAGACCGAATATGATGATAATCAACTTAAACCGGCGGAGGGACCTTAATGGCTGAATCATTATTTCAACGCTGGTTCCCACATCCGCTGGTTTCTGTAATTGTGGGACTGAGCTGGGTTTTACTGGCACACAGCCTGGACGCTGGAACCCTACTGATGGCCTTGCTACTCGCAGTCATCATTCCACGTATGGTCGAACCCTTTATTGACTATACCCCCAATATCCAGTGGACTCCTGCCCTGCACCTGTTCTTCGTCGTAGTTTGGGATATTGTCGTAGCTAATATTAAAGTCGCAAAACTGGTGCTTGGTCCAACCAAGAACCTGCATCCGAAATGGTTCCGTGTGCCTTTAGATACCGAACATGAAGAAGTCAACACCTTGCTGGCGATGATTATTACCACCACACCGGGCACGGTATCTGCAGGGATTGACCAGGATCGTGGTGATATTCTGGTGCATGCCTTAAGCACAGATGATGAAGCGGCCGAAATCGAGCTAATTAAGCAGCGCTATGAACGCCCGCTCATTGAGATTTTTAATGCACGATCAGGAGAAAAAGCATGACGATTCTACCTTATGCATTATTGATTTGTCTGGGTGCGGTCACCATCTCCATGTTACTGTGTCTGATCCGTCTGATTACCGGTCCCTCTATTGTTGACCGCCTGTTGGCACTGGACACCCTGTTTCTGAATGCCACCTGCCTGGTGGTGATTTTAGGCATTTACTGGAGCAGCACCTTTCTGTTTGAAGGCGCTCTCTTGGTCGCGATGCTGGGCTTTGTCTCTACCGCAGCCTTGGCGCGTTATTTTACCACTGGCCATGTCATCGACTAGGAGTTTTTAAATGTCTTTAATTTTAGAAATACTGGTGTCGATTTTTCTATTGATTGGTGCTTTCTTTATGCTGGTCGGCGGAATTGGGATGGTGCGTTTGCCCGATCTGTTCATGCGTCTGCATGCACCGACCAAATCCAGTACTTTGGGCCTCGGCAGTTTTTTAATTGCGGCGATGATTTTCTCTGCCATGTATGGCCGTTTCGGTTTTGCTGAAGTGCTGATTACCCTGTTTGCCTTTATTACTGCGCCGGTATCCGCCAATCTGATGGCACAGGCTGCATTGCATTTGCGGTTACGCTCTTTGAGTGGCGAAGTGCCGGAAACGCTGGAACGTCCCCTGCCTTGGCAGCGTTCACGCCGTCGTACCTTTTATGAAAAGAAAATCAATCGCAATGATGATTTAGATTAATTGAGCAAGCGATTCCAGTTCTCCCAAATCTCAAAATAGAGAGATAAAAAAAGCCACCCGAAGGTGGCTTTTTTAGTCCTAAGACTTATTCATCATCTTTTTTTGCTTCAGCTTCAGGTAAGTCCTTCACTGCTTCAGCGATCAGACCAAACATATAGTTACCATATGCATTGGTCTTATCGTAATGGAAACGTAGACGAGGCGTAATACGGGTTTTGATACGACGACTCAGCTCGTGGCGCAGGAAACCAGATGCTTTGTTCAACACATCCAGAGTTTCTTTATTGGCCTCTTGGCTTTGCTCATCGCCAAGTTCACGTCCCATCACAGTGACATAAACTTCCGCATATCCCAGGTCTGGGCTCACCTTCACCGCAGAGATGGTCACCAGACCACCTAAGCGTGGATCTTTCAGCTCCTGACGGATCAGTTCGGACAACTCGCGTTGTACTGTATCCGCCATACGCTTCAGACGTTGACTACCCGCCATTAAAGACTCCGTTTAATCAATTGAACATCGTACACTTCGATCTTATCAAGTGCTTTGATGTCTTTATAGCCTTTCACCGCAAGACCACATTCCATACCGGCACGAACTTCTTCAACCACTTCTTTGTAGCGACGAAGAGATTCAAGCTCGCCCTGGAACACAACCACGTCATCACGTAATACGCGAATCGGTTTGTTACGATGCAATACGCCTTCAAGTACCATACAGCCCGCAGCCGCACCAAACTTACTTGAGTGGAATACTTCACGTACTTGTGCAACACCCAGAATCGTTTCACGATGTTCTGGTGCAAGCTTACCGCTCATTGCTGCTTTCACATCATCAATCAATTGATAGATGATTGAGTAGTAACGAATGTCGATACTGTCTGCATCTGCTTTTTGACGCGCAGCGTTGTCCGCACGTACGTTAAAGCCGAGTAGAACTGCTTCTGAAGATTCAGCCAGTGTCACGTCAGACTCAGTGATCGCACCTACACCAGAACCGATGATACGTACTTTAACTTCGTCAGTCGCAAGCTCAGCAAGTGCAACGTGTAATGCTTCCAAGGTACCGCGTACGTCAGTTTTCAACACAACGTTCACGATAGGTACATCTTTCTTGCCCATAGACGCCATGATGTTTTCAAGACGCATTGCAGATTGACGCTCAAGACGTTTTTGACGTTCACGATCCATACGCGCATCGGCAACTTCACGTGCTTTCTTCTCGTCGCTCACCACAAGAACTTCGTCACCAGCCATTGGCGCTTCTGGAAGACCCAGAATTTCCACTGGAATCGAAGGACCTGCAGATTTGATACGCTGACCATTTTCATCCGTCATCGCACGAACGCGACCATAAGATGAACCGGCAAGAACGAGATCACCTACTTTCAATGTACCGTTTTGAACCAGAATAGACGTTACCGCACCACGGCTGTTGTCTACACGTGCTTCAATTACGACACCTTGTGCAGCGCCTTCTTCCGATGCTTTAAGCTCTAGAAGTTCAGCTTGAATCGAAATAATATCAAGAAGTTCATCAATACCTTGACCAGTATGTGCAGAAACCATTGCCACTGGAACGTCACCACCCCATTGTTCTGGCACGATTTCTTTCACAGTCAATTCATTCAGAACGCGATCTGGATCAGCAGATTCTTTATCCATCTTGTTGATTGCAACAATGATTGGTGTACCTGCAGCACGTGCATGGTCAATTGCTTCTGCAGTTTGTGGCATTACACCATCATCTGCTGCAACAACCAGAACCACGATATCTGTTGCTTTCGCACCACGTGAACGCATTGCAGTAAATGCTGCGTGTCCCGGAGTATCAAGGAATGTAATCATACCTTTATCAGTAGTTACATGGTAAGCACCGATATGCTGTGTGATACCGCCCGCTTCCCCAGCAGCCACTTTGGCACGACGAATACGGTCAAGCAGCGATGTCTTACCATGGTCAACGTGACCCATAATGGTAACAACAGGCGCACGCGTAGATTGCGCACCACGTGCTTCTTCAGCTGCTTCAAGCAAGTTATCTTCAGCTTGTGTATCAGAAACCAGTACCGGGTTATGGCCCATTTCCTCAACAACAAGTGCAGCAATTTCTTGATCAATCGCCTGGTTCTGAGTAACCAATTCACCCATTTTCATGAGTGATTTAATCACTTCACGAACCTTAACTGCCATTTTCGCAGCCAAGTCAGCAACGACAATCGTTTCACCGATTTCAACATCGTAAACCTGTTTTTTCACAGGTTTTTCGAAGCCGTGCTTGTTGCCCTGGCTAGTTTTTAAACCGCGCTTAGGCTGTTTGCTGAAGCTTTGCTCTTCCTGACCACGACGACCACCTTTTTTAGGTGCACGCGCGCTCGGCGTATTCGTACCACGTTTGATTTCGCGGTCTTCTTTGGCAAAAGAGTCTTCATATGCCTGACCAACAAGGCCGGCAGCCAAAGGAGAATCATCCACAACACGAATGGTTGCAGTGGTATCTTCCGCGGTGTACTTAGACGCCATTTGACGCATCTGTTCAAGCGTACGTTGCTGCGCTTCTTCAGCCGCTTTACGACGTGCAGCTTCTTCAACAGCTTTCAATTTTGCTGCTTCTGCTTCACGCGCCTTCTTCTGTTCAGCAGTTTCAGTTGGTTTAACAACTTGCTTCACAATCGGCTTGTTGGTTGATTTGCGTTTTACCACAACTGCCGCTTTAGAAACTTCTTGCTTGTCGCTGGTTTGCTTTGCAGCAGCACGCATCGCTTCTAGAGCTTTATTGGCGTTATTTACGCCAGTTGTTGGAGCTTCAGCAGAAGCTTGCGCTGTATTCTGCTCAGGCGCAGCTTTGGCCTGTTGCTCAGCCTTGGCTTTCGCCAATGCTTCTGCTTTGATCTGTTCTGGATCCGGCTTAACAAATGTATGCTTCTTGCGAACTTCTACATTAATCGTTTTCGCCTTACCTGAAGTACTGGCTACTTTAGCCGTACTAGTCGTTTTACGTTTCAACGTGATTTGCCCTGCTTGGCTTTCTGAACCCTGTGACTTTTTCACATGGCTCGTCAAGCTGTCTTGTTGTTCGGTGGTAATAATATCGTCAGCTTTACGCTGTGGTAAACCTGCCTCACGAACCTGCTCTAGGAGCTTCTCAACTGGACGACCCACATTGAGGGCTAACTCTTTAATCGACTTGTCCGTCATATACTACCTCCTAGTTAAACCATGATTCGCGCGCTTTCATAATGAGTTGACCTGCTTTCTCAGCACCCAAACCTTCAATATCTTCGATATCGTCAGTCGCCTGATCTGCTAAATCATCCACTGTTACCACACCACGAGCTGCTAGCGCTTGCGCGATCTCTACTGTCATGCCTTCCATTGCAACAAGTTCTTCACTTGGCGCTTGTATGTTCTCTTGCTGTTGTAATGCATCAGCAAGTGCAATTTCTTTCGCACGGCTTTGCAGTAGTTCAACCAGTTCCGCATCTAGTTCGATTTCATCAAACGTTTCTGCAGGGACATAAGCAATTTCTTCAAGCGAGGTGAAGCCCATTTCTACCAATGCCATCGCCAAATCTTCCGCGATATCCAGACGGGTAACAAACATGTCTAAATATTGTTGCGCTTCGTTTTGTTGACGGGCGTAGTATTCCTCTTCCAGCATCATGTCCAGCTTGTAGCCAGTCAATTCAGATGCCAGACGAACGTTCTGACCTTGTGAACCAATCGCACGTGCCAACTGATCGCTGGTTGCGAAAATGATGTCTGCAGTACGTGCATCTTCATCAATGACAATACTCGATACATCTGCTGGTTCCAATGCACTTGCGATATATTGCGCAGGATCATCCGACCAAACTACCACATCAATACGCTCGCCATTGAGCTCTTGCTGTACAGCCTGAATACGAGTACCACGCATACCAATACAAGCACCCACCGGGTCAATACGGTGGTCATTAGTTTTCACTGCAATTTTAGCACGAACACCTGGTTGGCGAGCCGCCGCTTTAATTTCAATGATTTCTTCAGAAATCTCAGGGATTTCTTTCTTCATCAATGCAATCAGCATATCCGGTTTAGCACGTGACAGTTGTAACTGCGCCCCACGACCTTCACGGTTGACATTGAATAGAATCGCATTCACGCGTTGCTTCGGACGAAGGATTTCTTTCGGAATCATTTCTTCACGAGCAAGATATGCTTCAGCATTGTCACCTAGGTCAATGATAAAGCCGTCTTTGGTTTGTTTTTTCACTTCACCGTAGATCAGCTCGCCGACTTTCGATTCGTAAGCATCGGCTACAAGTGCACGTTCTGCTTCACGGATCTTCTGTACGATCACTTGCTTGGCAATTTGCGCTGCAATACGACCGAAGTCAATCGATTCCACTTCAAGCTCACGAATGTCGCCAATCGACCATTTTGCCGGATCGACATCAGAGATGGCATCCTGACAAGCTGGCATTTCATGGTCTTCGTCTGCAACCACTTCCCACTGACGGAAAGTACGATAGTCACCTGTTTTACGATCGATTTCCACACGTAAACGTGCTTCTTCCGAATGTGTTCCTTCGTAGAATTTTTTCTTTGTCGCAGCAACTAAAGCTTGCTCAAGCGCTTCAAAGATCGCTTCACGAGGTACACCTTTTTCGTTACTAACCGTTTCAACGACGGTCAGAATTTCACGTGCCATACGTCACCTATTCGTTAAATTTTTATTTATTAAATTAATCTTGGAAGACCAAATTTGCTTTATCGATATTGTGACTGTCGATCTCCAATACCTGTTGCTTTTCTACTTCAACCTGAATCATTTCATTTTCAAGATCGACAGCAACCAGTTTGGCCTGGAATTTACGACGGTTATCTACCGCACTGATCAAACGTAGTGCTACGGTATGACCGATATAGCCTGACATCTGCTCGAGCTGGAAGAATGGACGGTCCCAGCCTGGCGAAGATACTTCAAGTGAATATTCACCCGAGATCGGATCATGAACATCCAGCATTGCGCCCACTTGCTGCGTGACACGCACACAATCCTGAACGCCAATACCACGCCCCTGCTCTTCTTCACCATCTTCATTGATTGCTGGTGCAACGCTCTCATCGACTGGCTTGTCGATGTAGATACGTAATAACGAACATTTACCCTGTGGCAGGAATTCAATCCCCCAAAGGTTTACATTACAGGCTTCAACTGCTGGTGCAATCAAGTCCTGAAGTGCTTGAGTTTTATTTGATAGCTTCATTTACTCTCGTCATCTGGTGCGATTTTATGATCTATTTGACCACTACAAACCAATACAAACTATAGTAGTAGTGAAACATGGAGATTTGACCAAATAATGTCGACACTACACGATAGCCAATAAAAAAGGGCGTAAATCGCCCCAATTAATGCACAATTTAAGATTTTTTCAAATCCCACTGTGCAAAAAGGCCCACCTTGTTGTGAGCCTCTTTTTAGAAACTTGGTAGCGGGAGCTGGATTTGAACCAACGACCTTCGGGTTATGAGCCCGACGAGCTACCAGACTGCTCCATCCCGCATCAACGTGCAAAAATTATATACAAAAGATGAGAACTTTTCAATCAAAACCACATCATTCTGCATATTTGTCATCTGTCACTGAAAAATTGGTAGTGGGAGCCGGATGTAAACCAACAACCTTCGCCAGTTTATAGAGGGTTGAGCCCGACAGGCCATCAACTAGATCTATAAATAACACTTACCAAACCATTTAAAATGGTAGCGGGAGCTGGATTTGAACCAACGACCTTCGGGTTATGAGCCCGACGAGCTACCAGACTGCTCCATCCCGCATCAGCGTACAAATAACATTTCAGTTTAAAAGACTTAAACTGCTTTTAAAGTTTGCATCTTTAAAAGATTGGTAGCGGGAGCTGGATTTGAACCAACGACCTTCGGGTTATGAGCCCGACGAGCTACCAGACTGCTCCATCCCGCAACAACATGCAAATTAAATTTCTCAGCTTAATACTGGTTTAAGCTGCCTCTTGAAAGTTTGCGTCTTCTAAAAGGATTGATTGGTAGCGGGAGCTGGATTTGAACCAACGACCTTCGGGTTATGAGCCCGACGAGCTACCAGACTGCTCCATCCCGCATCAACAGAAGTTTTTTCAGCTGCATACACCAACTTAAATTTCTGGATTATAAGTTGGTGCGGAAGGGGGGACTTGAACCCCCACGCCCGAAAGCACTACCACCTCAAGGTAGCGTGTCTACCAATTCCACCACCACCGCAGCTGTGACGCATTCTAGTCGTATCACTGAAAAAAAGAAAGGATTAATTAAAACTATTCGGTCGTTTCTGGTGCAGTTGGTGAAGTTTCATTCGATTGTACAGGTGTGGTCGGCGCAGACTGAACCGATCCCAAACTATAGGCATTCGAGGTTTGTTGCTTGGCTAAAATCGCCAAAGTCAGACTGGTTACGAAAAACAGTGCAGTAAAAATTGCAGTCAAACGGGTCATGAAATTACCCGAACCCGATGCTCCAAATACTGTCGCTGCACCACCACCGCCGAAAGAGGCACCAGCATCTGCACCTTTACCATGCTGAACCAAAATCAAGACAATCATCAAAACAGCTAAGATAATATGTACTACCAGCACAAAAGTTTGCATGCTGAACTCCTAATTATTGTGTATTTGCAAATGCATGAGCAATTTTATGGAACGACTCAGCATTGAGTGATGCACCACCGACCAATGCCCCATTGATATCTGGGCAGGCTGCTAACTCTACTGCATTTTCCGGCTTAACACTACCACCATATAGAATCGCCATACTCTCGCCATAGCCCGTAATCTGGCTTAAACCTTGACGGATTTGTGCATGCATGGCCTGTGCATCTTCAGGAGAAGCTGTTTTACCGGTTCCAATTGCCCAGATCGGTTCATAAGCAATCACGATATTTTTCCATTGCTCTGATTCAACCACAGCAGCGATATCACAAATTTGTTGCAATACTACAGTTTCTGCCTGCCCTGCTTCACGTTGTTCCAGACTTTCACCGACACAATAAATTACCGTCAAACCAGCACTTAAAGCATTTTTGATTTTAGCATTTAAAATATCAGTATTTTCCGCAAATATTTCACGGCGCTCAGAATGACCTACCAGTACATACTGGATTTGGCTGTCTGCGAGTAATTCAGCACTGACTTCACCGGTATAGGCACCCGTTCCTGAAATACGTGAAACATCTTGTGCTACAGTATAAATCGGACGAACCGCAGATGACAGCTCTGCCTGAATCTGACTTAAGGCAATGGCAATCGGTGCCACACCTAAATAACATTGATCTTCGGCAATTGGCGCAGTTTCCAGCAAATTCTTAATACCACGCACCAAGCTCAATGCCTCTGCCTGCACCGGATTCATTTTCCAGTTACCTATCACCCAAGGGGTAATCGTCGAAACCGACATAATTAACCTATTTCATTTACATATTTTGAATTGGGCACATTCTACACGGAATTGGAAAATTAAAAGAATAGTTTTCTTATCACTCATTCTCGGTTTAGACTATCCAAAATGGTTATTTTTTGTTATCACTTAAAAAAATGTGGACTTCTTCTAACCAGTTCATGCTTTTACTGGAGATGAGGAAGCTAGCAGCACTCTTGGCTATGGTATTTTTACGTAACAAACGTATAATTTTAGTATAGCAATTAAAAGAATTTGATGAGTAGGCATTTATAGCATGACAGCATTACAGGGGTCGCCAAGATTTACCGGATTTATTCGTCGTTTGGTCGAGGAAGGCCTCATCTCGGCTGAAGATATGCGCAGTGCGTTGGCGCATGCCAAACAAGAAAAAGTCGATATTGTGGCTGAGTTAATTAACCAGCAGCAGCTTTCTCCGACCATCATTGCTGAAACGATTTCAGTTGAATTTGGCGAACCGCTGTTTGATATCAGTGCCTATGATCCTGCCCAAATTTTGCGGGATGCGATTGATGAAAAGCTGATTACCAAGTATCGCATCCTGCCGATTTTTAAAAATTCCAGTATTTTATATGTTGCGACCAGCAACCCGACCAATATCGAAGCGATCGATGCAGTCCGTTTTTCGACTAAACTCAATATTGAAACCATTATTGTTGAACACAATAAACTTGAAAAACTGATCGAGCAGAATTTTACTGAAGAAAGCACGTTTGAGTTTGATGAAGAATTTGATCTGGATGTTGATGTCGAATCTGCTGATCCGAATAAAGAAGAGGATGACAGTAACAAGGGTGAAGAAGCACCGATTGTCAAATATATTAATAAATTGCTGATTGATGCGATCCGTATGGGCGCTTCAGATCTACACTTTGAACCTTATGAAAAAATCTATCGGGTACGTTACCGGGTCGATGGTGTTCTACGTCAGATTGCAACCCCGCCCTTACAGCTGGCAAACCGCTTGTCTTCACGTCTTAAGGTTATGTCGCAAATGGACATTTCAGAAAAACGGGTACCGCAAGATGGTCGAATCAAACTAAAATTATCCAAAAACAAAGCCATTGACTTCCGTGTCAACTCTCTCCCTACCCTGTTTGGCGAGAAGCTGGTACTGCGTATTCTGGATCCATCCAGCGCGATGCTGGGGATTGATGCCCTAGGTTATGAACCAGAACAAAAAGAGTTGTTTATGCAGGCACTGGACAAACCGCAAGGGATGCTGCTGATCACCGGCCCGACCGGTTCCGGTAAAACCGTTTCACTGTATACTGGTCTGAATATACTCAATCGTGAAGATACTAATATCTCAACGGCGGAAGATCCGGTCGAGATTAACTTGCAAGGCATTAATCAGGTCAACGTCAATAATAAGGTCGGACTGACCTTCTCTGCCGCCCTAAAGTCCTTCTTACGTCAAGACCCGGATATCGTGATGGTCGGTGAGATCCGGGATCTGGAAACTGCCGAGATTGCGATTAAAGCGGCGCAGACTGGTCATATGGTGATGTCGACGCTGCATACCAATAGTGCGCCTGAGACTTTGACCCGTTTACGCAATATGGGGGTGCCTTCTTTCAATATTGCCACTTCAGTCAACCTGGTCATTGCACAACGGTTGGCGCGTCGTTTGTGTTCACAATGTAAAAAACCTGCCGATATTCCGAAACAAAGCTTACTGGAGATGGGTTTTACCGAAACCGACTTGCAGCAACCTGAGTTCCAAATTTATGAACCGGTGGGCTGCAATGAATGTCGCGAAGGATATAAGGGTCGTGTGGGTATTTATGAAGTTATGAAAGTAACACCCGAAATTTCCAGAATTATTATGGAGGACGGCAATGCACTTGAAATTGCCGATGCTTCCGCACGCGCAGGTTTTAACAATTTACGCCGATCAGGTTTAATCAAGGTGATGCAGGGGGTGACTTCTTTACAGGAAGTCAATCGTGTCACCAGCGAATGATCAGGCGCTGATCTAAAATAAGGATAAAGGTATGGCAGCAGTAAAGAAAGGCCAGATGATGCCGATCTTCAGCTATGAAGGAATTGATCGTAAAGGGGCAAAGATCAAGGGGGAATTGCCAGCAAAAAATATGGCTCTGGCCAAGGTCACCCTTCGGAAACAAGGCATCAGCATCAAGACCATTCGGGAAAAGAAAAAAAATATCCTTGAAGGCTTGATGAAGAAAAAAGTCTCAACACTGGATATTACAATTTTTACCCGACAGTTGGCGACCATGATGAAAGCCGGGGTACCACTGGTACAAGGCTTTGAGATTGTCGCAGAAGGTCTGGAAAATCCATCCATGCGTGAAGTTGTACTGGGAATTAAAGGTGAAGTCGAGGGGGGTAACACTTTCGCTGGAGCACTGCGTAAATATCCACAGTATTTTGATAATTTATTTTGCTCTTTAGTTGAATCAGGCGAGCAGTCGGGTGCTCTTGAAACTATGCTCGATCGTGTAGCAATTTATAAAGAAAAAAGCGAACTGCTCAAGCAAAAAATCAAAAAAGCTATGAAATACCCTATATCAGTCATAGTGGTAGCTATTGCTGTTACTATCATCTTAATGGTTAAGGTTGTTCCTGTATTCCAAGAACTATTTCAAGGCTTTGGTGCTGATCTTCCCGCCTTTACACAACTGGTTGTCAACATGTCTAACTGGTTCCAGCAATACTGGTTCCTATTAATTATTGGTATCGGGATAGCGATTACAGCATTTTTAGAAGCCAAAAAACGCAGTAAAAAATTCCGTGATTTTCTGGATAAAGCAGCGCTCAAGGCACCGATTTTCGGGGATCTAGTGTATAAGGCGATTATTGCCCGTTATAGTCGCACTCTGGCCACGACTTTCGCAGCCGGGGTACCCTTGATTGATGCACTAGAATCTACTGCCGGCGCCACCAATAATGTAGTCTATGAAAATGCTGTGATGAAAATCCGTGAAGATGTCGCTACTGGTCAACAGCTACAGTTTGCCATGCGGGTCACCAACAAGTTTCCTTCCATGGCCATCCAAATGGTCGCAATTGGTGAAGAATCAGGTGCATTAGATGCCATGCTGGATAAAGTTGCTACCCATTATGAAAATGAAGTTGATAATGCAGTAGATGGCTTAACCTCGATGATGGAACCATTGATTATGGCTGTTCTAGGTGTTCTTGTCGGTGGTCTGGTGATTGCCATGTATCTTCCAATCTTCCAAATGGGTTCAGTCGTTGGCTAATCAGCAGGTTAAATATCTTGTTCAGTAATATTATTTCTTATTTTATTCAAAACCCAACGGCGTTGTATATCGCAGTTGGGCTTTTTAGTTTATGTATCGGCAGCTTTCTAAATGTAGTGATTTACCGTACGCCCAAGATGATGGAACAGGAATGGCGTACCGATTGCCAGATGTTTTTGCATCCGGAACAGCCGGTGATTGATGAAGCGAAATTAAGTTTAAGCAAACCCGCTTCGACTTGCCCTAAATGTCATCAGCCAATCCGCTGGTACCAGAATATTCCAGTTATCAGCTGGCTGGTCTTGCGCGGCAAGTGCGGCAACTGCCAGAATCCCATCAGTATCCGTTATCCATTTGTTGAAATTCTGACGGCAGTTTGTGCACTGCTTGTCGTCGCAGTATTTGGCCCGACAATGCAAATGCTGTTTGGACTGATCCTGACTTATGTGCTGATTGCCCTAACCTTTATTGATTTTGATACCCAGTTATTACCGGACCGTTATACCCTGCCCCTGGCTGCACTAGGTCTGGGCGTAAATAGTTATGCACTCTATACCTCCCCAAGCTCTGCCATCTGGGGCTACATCATTGGCTTTTTATGTTTATGGATAGTGTATTACCTGTTTAAAATCATCACCGGTAAAGAAGGTATGGGCTATGGCGATTTTAAACTGCTTGCGGCTTTGGGCGCCTGGATGGGTCCATTATTATTGCCTTTAATTGTGCTGCTGTCTTCCCTGGTAGGTGCGATTATTGGCATCATTCTGCTAAAAGTTCGCAAGGAAAATCAGCCTTTTGCTTTTGGTCCTTATATTGCGATTGCCGGCTGGATTGCTTTTCTTTGGGGTGAACAAATTATGAAAGTGTATTTAGGTCAATAAATTGAAATTTGTACTCGGTTTAACTGGTGGGATTGGCAGTGGCAAGTCTGCTGCCAGTCACTGGTTTGAAGCACAAGGGATCACGGTAGTCGATGCCGATGTGGTAGCACGTGAAGTGGTCGAACTTGGGCAGCCTGCACTTACCCAGATTCAGCAGGCTTTTGGCGATTGGGTACTGCTTGCCGATGGCTCACTGAATCGGCGTGCCTTGCGTGAATATATCTTCCAATCTCCTGAAGCACGCAAGACCCTGGAAAGTATTACCCATCCGGCAATTCGCACTTCCATTATCCAGCAACTACATGCTGCGCAAAGTCCCTATGCCATTCTGGTTTCACCACTTTTATTTGAAACCAATCAGCACGAACTCACCCAGCATACCTTACTGATTGACGCCACCATCGAACTGCAAATTGAGCGGGCCTCACAACGTGACGGCCAGAATATCGAACAAATTCGCAATATCATTGCTGCCCAAATGTCCCGCGAACAAAAGCAGACCATGGCCGATAATATTGTCCTAAATGATGGTCATCTGGATCATCTCTATGCCCATCTCAGACTATTACATCAAAAATATTTAAACATGGCAGCCAGCTGAAGCATAAAAAAACAGTCTGATTAAGACTGTTTTTTTTGTTCTGCTAATTTTCGGCTTAGACTGTCCTGATGCTGTAACCAGCGCCACGGCTGTAAGGCCCCGACTGCCATACCCATCAGGCCACACACCATGGCCAGACTTAAAGTTTCATTTAATAAAGGTACAGCCAGAATTGCCGCAATAAAAGGTGCAAGATTGGTAATACTGCCTGCCTTAAATGCACCAAGACGCTTGATGGCTTCTACATAACTTAAAGTAGCAATAATCACCACAAATATGCCGTGAAAAATGGTCTGAAACAGTAAATGCTCGGGTTCAGGCACACTCAGGTTTTTCGGTAAAAATAGCAGATAAATCGGCACATAAACCACTGCCGACCAGATCGCGACACCACACATTGCCTGCCATGCAGTTAGCTGATATTTACGCAATAAAACGGTAAAAATCGCCCAAAGTATAGCACTAATAAAAAACAGCCCGTCTCCTGCTCCAAAGGCCACACCAGTTTCCCTATACATCAGCATAGTCATGAGACATAGTACTACGATCATAATGATCAGGCTGGCCCAGGTATGTTTATCAAAAGCCTGCCCCATCAGAAAAAAAGCCATAATCGCGGTACAGATTGGAATACAGCCATTCAAGAAAATTGCAGCATGGGCGGTAGGTGCGTAGTGAAAAGCGCTATAGGCAAACAGGCAGTAAATCACCCCACCAATCATCGCTAAAATAAAAGGCTCTTTTTTCAGTAAAAAAGCGGCCTCTTTACGATAGAGCAAGATCGGCATCAGAATCAGGAAGGCCAGAGAAAAACGCAAGGCCACAATATCCCAGGCACTGATCTGCCAAAGTGCATTCAGGCGAGCCGTTAAGGTAAAACCGCCCCAGATGCACATGGTAACAACTAAAAAAACATAGCCTTGGGTACGGTCTGACAATGCCATCATCAATTAAAGGTTACGCTGACGGCAGGCTTCATACAGTGCCATACCTGTAGCCACACTGACATTCAGACTTTGCAGATTACCTGCCATCGGGATATACACGGTCTGATCACATTGGCTTTGGGTAATTGGACGTAGGCCGGTATCTTCCGCACCCATCACCACACAAACTCCGGTACCGGTAAAATCAAAATTCTGAATCGGCAGCGCTTTTTCATCCAGCATGGTACCAACCACACGAACATTAAAATCTTCTTTGATTTGACCCAAAGTACGCGCCAGATTGGTCACCTGAATGAATTTGACTTTGTCCGCACCACCAGCAGCCACTTTACGTGCTGTCGGGGTTAAAGTTGCAGAACGATCACGTGGCGCAATCACTGCCTCAACGCCCATTGCAGCGGCTGTACGGATACAGGCACCGAGATTGTGCGGATCGGTAATATGATCAAGAGCCAATAACAATGCTTGAGGATTCGCACTCAATAATGACTCAAGATCTTTTTCATTCAGGGTCGGATGTGCACGTACCGCAGCGACCACACCTTGGTGAAACGGTTGCCCGGCCAGTTTCTCCAGTTTGTCACGGCTGGCTTGCTGCACACTGATCCCAAACGGTTCAGCCAGTTCCAGTACACGCTTTAAACGCTGATCATCGCGTCCTTTGAGAGTGAATAATGTCAAGACACGTTCAGGCTCAAGCTCTAACAATGACTCCACTGAATGTACGCCATAAAAATATTCAGGTTTTGCCATGAACGACCTCTAGATTAGTTATATACAAAAGAAAAATCCCGTAAAGCTGACTTCACAGGATTTCTATAGCTGATTAGTTTAACCGATTCGCACTGAAATTTCTTGCCCGGTTTGCACTGATCTTGAATCTGGACTTAACCTTCAAAATGGCAGACATAGTCCAGCACATCATCGGTTTCGATTTTAAAACGGCTATTGCCCGGCACATAGAAAGACTGCCCCGCACGGAACAGCTCACTTTGTTCGCTATCGCCAATCTGAACACGGCATTCACCTGAAACAATTTCCATGCGCTCAGGAACATGTGTTTCAAAGGTCAAGGCATTTTCTGATGGCAGAATAACCCCCAACGTTTTCTTGGTCCCATCTTCAAATTGTACAATGTGACTAATACACAACCCGCCGAAATATACATTAGATTTTTTAAGTACCGATACATGATCAAACTGAGCTGACATGCGATTTCTCCAGATAAAGCATTTTGTAATATTTTGATTGCTGTAGTTTAAATGTGCACCCTCAACTAATCAATCGAAGTTTATCGACGCCGATAAAATATTCTGTATCGCTGAATCCCTTCTATTTGTAGGATGTTTTGGCCTGTATTTTGCTGGTAGATGAGCTTCAGTTTCGATTTGTGCATTCTCTTTTGAAATAAGCTGAATTGAGTCATTAATTTAAAGATTGGGGATGTCAAAAATATGAAAATCAGCAGTGAATTAACGGACTTCTGAGACAGCTTCTTGCGAAAATACAGTGAAATAAGCATATATGAATCGTTAAAATTTAAGATAGAATGAAATTGATTCGTCCTGATTTATAATAATCACAGCCATGTTGTGACCCCAATCCAACATCAGGCTATTTCAATCAAACTTTTCGCAGCCCGGATGCGTTTATGCTGACACATTTAACTCTGATCAATTTTGCTTTAGCCGAGCATCTTGCTATTGATATTGATAAAGGTTTTAACGTTTTAACCGGTGAAACCGGTGCAGGTAAATCCCTGTTACTGGATGCATTGTCTGCCTGTCTGGGTGAGCGAACCGATACCAATTATGTGCGTTATGGTACGGAAAAGGCGGATGTCACCGCCAGCTTCAGCTATCAGGAACACAGTCCTGAAGCAGCCTGGTTGAAAGAGCATGAGCTGGATGATGAATCAGGTGAAATTCATTTACGACGGGTGATTTTTGCCACCGGCCGTAGTAAGGCCTGGATCAATGGACGTCCGAGCAGCCTGTCTGAACTGAAAGAAATTGGGCGTTTACTAGTACAACTCTATAGCCAGCATAGTCAGCAACAATTATTAGAACCACCTTATCCGAAGCACTGGCTGGATCGTTATTATCATTTTTATGCGCCGGCTCAAGCAGTACGTGATGCGTATAGCACTTGGCAGAAAAATATTCGTCAGCATCAGGCAGCGCTAGATGCACAAGCGACCCGTAAGCAACGCATGGAAACCTTGGAACTGCAGCTAGAAGAACTGGAAGAAATTGTTCAGACGGATTATCAGGAGATTGAACAGGAATTTGACCGGCTTTCCCATCATGAAGCGATCATGCAGGACTGTGTCTATAGCCTGAATAGTCTGGATGAAGGCGAACAGAATATTTCCCAAGAACTGGCTTCCATTCTACGTCGCATGGAATCACATGCCGGTCGTAGCGAACAGCTTTCCGGAATTTACACCTCCCTGCTGAATGCCCAAAGCGAACTTGAAGATGCAGCAGCGAATTTACGCCAGTTTATGGATCGGCAGAGTTTTGATCCGGAACGCATGGAAGTACTAAATTCGACTTTAGAAATCTTCCATCGTCTGGCACGTAAATATCGTACCCAGCCAGAATTACTCAAAGAAGAATATGAAGCCTGGCAAACCGAATTAGAACAGCTGCATCAACTGGAAGATCCGGAAACACTGGCTGAACAGGTCGCGGTTTCTTATCAGGAGTTTCTGGATAAAGCCCAACATCTGGATCAGATTCGCCGTGAAGCCGCAGCACCGTTGGCCAAGCAGCTCACTGAGCAGGTCAAACAACTGGCATTGCCTGAAGCACATTTTGAGTTCAAGTTTGAGCCTTTGGAGCATCCCTCTAGTGAAGGTCTCAGCTTTATTCAATTGCTGTTTACTGCCAATAAAGGCATTCCGGCACAGCCTTTGGCCCGGGTTGCATCAGGCGGTGAACTCTCGCGTATTGCGCTAGTGATGCAAGTCATGAATGCGGAAAAAACCGAAGCTGAAGTGCTGGTCTTTGATGAAATTGATGTCGGGATTAGTGGTGGTACCGCAGAGATTGTCGGGCGTTTACTGGCCGATCTGGCCCAGCATGTACAGATTCTGTGTATTACCCATCAGGCACAAGTGGCAGCACAATCTGATCAGCATCTACTGGTAAAAAAACAGCAGACTGATCCTGCCAGCAGCACAATCATTGACCTTGAGGAAAATGAAATTATTCAGGAGCTTGCAAGAATGACAGGCGGTGTAGAGATTAGTGAAACCACCTTGCAACATGCCCGCCAGTTACGTCAGCTGAAATTTCAGCAGGCTTGAGCTACTTGTAAAGCGACACATAAAAAATCCCTGCATTTAGGTCAGAGATTTTTTATGTGTTAAAAATCATTCGAACTAATATTAACTTACCATTTTACAGGTTGATCGCTTGAACCTGGCGTCATTTCATAGCCCGGTGATGAATCATAAGATTGACCAGTCTGAGACTGTACAGGCTGTAATTTTAAGCCCTGTAAAATTTCCGGGTTTAAGCCCTGAGCAATTTTATCCGCCGTACTGTCATTTAAACTATTGGTCAGAATATTCTGTGTCATTAAATTAGACAGAGTTCGATTGAAAGTGCCCGCTGCTACCACTTTACTGGTATTGGCTTCAATGACACGCCAGCTTAAACGCACTTGTTCAGCGCCGGCATTCAAACCATACATTTGCTGATGGCTGGCACTAGACAGATCATTAATTCGTCCCACCAGTAAATAGTCTGCTCCAACTTTCTGACCGATACGCGCCAGCTCATGCGGTGCACCATCCCAATACAGGAATGCATTTTCAGACTGCATTTCATCCAGATAATGACGATCTACCACACTCAACTGTCCGCTTTGAGCCAGATAATTTCCTAAAGTATCGGATAATTCCTGACTAAACTCATAGGCAGATGTGTCATTGGCCAGTCGGTTATTTTTCTCGGCCATCTGGAATGGCAATACTGCAATCCTGCGCAAATGCTGGTCTTGTACAGTCGATTCAAACTTCACCACATGTGCGCGAACTTTGGCACGGTAATTATTTTTTGCACCCGTCACACTCAGCACCTGAAACTTGGTCACTGAACCTGAACCTTGATTTGCCACACTAAAAACTGGTGAAACTTTACCGTTATAACTCCAGCCCTGATTATTCACCGATACAGAAACAGTCTCTTCATAATTCATTTGGGAAGAAACTGAAGCACCATTTACCGATTGCACAGCAATTAATAAGGCTTCAGAAATCGCCTGGTGTTGAGTTGGACCACTTCCACTGGCTTCTTTAACCACTTCTTTAATGGCTGCAAAGGCCGGAGCGCTCAACAATCCAGACAACAGGCCTGCAAGTAATATTTTTTTCATATTATATTCTTCTACAGTCACTGTGCCAAAAGCACAGTGACCTTCATTGAAATTACAGACCAAAAGTCGAGCGTTTGCCTGCCTTACGGATTTCTTTCTCGCCAGTCCACTCTACGATACCAGTTTGCAGGTTTTGCAATTTAAAAGTGAACTTGTAATACACATCACTCTTGCCACCGGCATTCTTCACAATACTCGACAAGTTGCCATTTAGCATAAATTCGGCACCAATATGACCACCGGCACGTACTGCTGTTGACTGGTTCACCATACCGCTTTGCTTTTGATAAGCTAGCTGCTGTGCCAACGCATTCACCGATTTCATATCAACAAAACGAAATTTTCCAGAATTGATTAGTTTGTTCTGAATACTGTCAGTAATCGATTCGGTATCGATATGTTCCTGGGTTTTGTTATGAATCCGATCAAGGACAATGACCGGACGGCGGTTTTGGGTCATTTGCACCACTGGCGGGAACATCAACATGTCATCCACCATTTTGGCTGCAATCATTTGCAAGTCAGTTGAACCAAAGTCTGTGGTTAAGGTTTCGACTGCTTGGGCATCACCATAACTTACTGAACCAGTAGAGGCACAGCCACTAAGCAGTGTCGTAGTTGCCAATGCGGCGAAAATCAATTTTGCGTTCATTTCAAGTCTCTCTTATTTTTTCAAATACACAACAACATCAACAGCAGATGGATTTGGCGCCAAGGACTGCACACCTTTGGTTTCACGTCCGGTTAACTGGATCGGCTTCCAGATGGCACCTTCAGGATTAACTTCCACACCTTGTGCATCCACCCAAACAATCTTGTAGCTAAAATCTTTATTGTTAAAACGGCGGTTTTTGATCGCGATTGAAGCACGCTTTAAATCACCAACCAAGCTCATATTCACACGTTCCACAAAGACTTCCGTAGTTAATACCGGATTATTGGTAATGGTGCGGATACTCATTTCATTATTGGCATTGGTTTGGGTAGATAAGGCATTCGGTGCGGTACAACCCACCATGAACAGCGCCCCTAAACCAAGTACAGCAAAGCTAAATTGACGTTTCATATTGTTCCCTTATTTATGATTAATGTGGAATGGTGCTTACACTAGCCGTAATTTTGTCATTAACATGATGGGCATAGACAAACACTGTTTGATTGGCTTTCACATCTAGGGTGACCGGAGAGCTAGATACACTCCCGCTAGAAAGTTGTAAATTATGTTTGCCCGGCGTTAAATTTAAGCGCGCAATCTGAGCATTACTCGGCAAGGTACTCCAGCCACGCAAGTCAGCACGCTCAGTCGCCATATTTAAGACGTTACCGGCAAGTTGACCAAACACACCAAACTGGTTACCAAGTTCTTTTTGTGCGGCATATTTTGCAGTGGCGCGCAGCACCTGACTGCTCACATTCGCCATAATTTTTTCTTTGAGGTCCTTGACGGCCAAAGCACCAATATCACTAATCACATAACTGTCTTGTAAAGCTTTATTATTGACTTTCACTTTCAGGCTAGTTGGTATCACATAGGTACTTGGTTCATAGGTCGCAAAAGCAATATTGATTAAACCGCCCGGTGTAGGGACATCAATTTTATTTTCCACCTTTTGCGGTACAATTCCCTGTTCGATAAATACAATCACCGGAACACTACCCTTCTTATGCTGTGTGACCAGTTGATCCAGACGTTTCACGTCTTCGAAAATTTGCTTATCTGGTTGTAACTCATAAGCTTTCTTATAATCAACCAAGGCATCATTGTATTCACCCAAGGTTTCCCATAAATTGGCTGCCATATAAAAAGCGTAGGCATTCTGATAGCTGTTCTTAATCTTGCCGGCTATGGGGTCCAGACCGACAAAAGCTTCATCCAGCACACTTAGATTCTTCTCTGCTTCCGTGTTTTTAGCTACTTTGTCTTTTTTCTTTTCTAGTTCTTTTTGGTGCAACAATTCGATTTCACGCTGGAGGCCCTGAGCCACGCGCATTTCTACCGCAGCAGCTTCCAGATCCTTTAAGAAAATATAGTTTTTAGCTTGGGAAATATGCGCCAGCACCTGCTCATGTGCTGGTACCAGATAAGGCACTACAGAGTCATTGCTGACCATGGCAAGAGCCTTAAACCCCATTCGGGACACACTAATTTTGGCCCGATTTTTTTGTTTTTCTAACAGCGTAAAGGCTTGCTTATAATAATCTCGGCTTTCTTCATATTGATGGTTAACTTGTAATAAGCGGGCTTGTTCAAGTAAATATAAAACTCCATCCTTTGAATCAGCTTTGTCCTTAAACTGAGTAATGAGGTTTTCAGATAAAGCGCTATTCAAATGACTACGGAAAAAACTACCTTCTTCATTATAACTACTAAATACTGCTGCCTGTGAAGTGACCGACACAGAAAATAGCGCAGAAATTAAAGTCCCTTTTAAAATATGATGCATAACAACCCCATTAAAAAAATAAATTAAAGATGAAAATTTCTGCATTCTACAAACAAAGCAATATGGTTTCAATGTGTATATTTTGTATAATAATTGAAATATTCTGTACAATATATCGCAAATTTATTACATAAATAAACAAATATTATAGTTTGTTATGTAATATTGACCATTTTTTAATCACTAGAAACTATGTATCGAAATATAGTTAGAGCTTAATTAATGAGCTGAGATTATAATAACTTGCCTTTAGTTTTCAGATAAATTCTATTTAAAAGCAAGAAACTATATATAGTCTACTTTTAACCATGAATGATCTATTGTTATTATTTATCATTCCACTACAATATATTTAATATTTTTTATTAAAATTTAAGTAAGTTTTTACTCGGTTTATCTGGCTGTTTTAGCATAAATAAAAAACGCTTAAAACTACCTCCCATCATTTAAATAAAATCACTGAAGGTCTTTTTAAAAGGAATTTTAAAACCGGCCTTAACCTGTTCATGCCTGATTTACCCCATATCCAAGTTGTCAGCCTAAGCATTTTATGGGATAACTAGCAGGAAGAAAGCCGCTGTTTGAGTGATTACAATTAGGCCCGTAGGCCATGCTTCACTTTTTCAGACTGCATAGCATACTGACTTTGGGAGAACTGCTCAGGTGACCAAACAGTTTCTGACACATCGTTGTCTGATTGCACCGCCGCATGCGAATGATGATTTTTTTGCCCAGACGGTCATTTATCTCGCTCGTCATGATGAAGATGGTGCCCAAGGCATCATTATCAATCGACCTGCCGGCATTCAAATTAAAGAATTGCTGAATGATCTTGATATTGAAGCAGACAATGTTAATCCGCATGAGGTATTGCAAGGCGGTCCTTTACGTCCTGAGGCCGGTTTTGTCTTGCATACCGGTCAGCCGACCTGGCATTCCTCCATCGCCGTGGGTGAAAATGTCTGCATTACCACCTCCAAAGATATTCTGGATGCGATTGCGCATAATGAAGGTGTCGGGCGCTATCAGATTGCCCTCGGTTATGCCAGCTGGGGCAAGCATCAGCTGGAACAGGAAATTGCCCGTGGTGACTGGCTGATATGCGATTCTGATATGGATCTGATTTTTAACTTACCTTATAACGACCGTTGGGACGCTGCCTATAGAAAAATGGGCGTAGACCGCAACTGGTTATCTTCCGAGATTGGACATGCCTGATGTAAACGCGCCACAAACCATTATGGCGTTTGATTTTGGTACACAAAAAATGGGAATGTCGGTTGGACAATCCCTGATTGCAAGTACCAATCCCCTACCCTTATTTCCCATGAAAGATGGTATTCCCAACTGGGATGAATTGCTCAAAATCGTGAAAAGCCATCAACCGAATTTATTTCTGGTCGGTTTGCCATTGAATATGGATGATAGTGAATCGGAGCTGTCGACACGGGCGCGAAAATTTGCCCGCCGTTTACGTCATCAGACCAATATTGAAACCTGGATGGTAGATGAACGTTTGACCACCCGTGAAGCACGCGATGAACTGGGGCATTATCAGGCTCAAGGTCGTGGCAAGAAAATCTCTGCCGACAGCATTGCGGCTGCATTGTTGATTGAAAGCTGGTATCGCCATCCAGCTGGGATCACGCCTTAATCTGTTTTGAAAATTTTTTAAATCAGCATCCTTCAGGGTGCTTTTTTATGCTCCAAAATGCTTCTTAAGGATAAAAATAACGAAAGGTCAGGTTAATTCGTGGTGTTAAAACTTTGCTGGTTTTGCTGATACTGTGCTTCCAGTGTTGCTGTGTCGCACCTCGCATCACAATCAACTGCCCACTATGTAAAAGTACATCGACTTTCTCATTGTGGGTTTTATGCTTAAAGCTCATTTTGCGGGTGGCTCCCAGACTCAGAGAAGCGATGACATTTTCCCGAGAAGTACCTGTATATAAAGCCGGCTCATCATCACTATGCCAACCCAAGCCTTGCGAACCATCTTCATACAAATTGGCCAGACAGGAATTAAAGGGATGACCGACCAGAATTTCAATATGCTGCTTTAAACGGAATAATCCGGGTGTCCATACCTGAGCTTGTTTAAGCGTACCAGAATAACGATACTGATAATGTTCATCGCCATACCAGACCACCTGGCGACCTGTGACATGGTGCTTGCCAAATAAATGCACTTCATCATGTTGCCAGGCCAGCTGACTGAGAAAATGCTGTAGATACTGCTGGCTTTGTTCCTGATCCAAAATCAGGCCATAATCTTCTACTACCCCATCAAAAGGTAATACATTGGCTTGCGGCTGGGGTGCAAATAAATCGAGCGTCATATCAATCAGATCCAGTATCCACATGAAAATACTGACATTCGACCTAAAGGATTACAACTGCTCTTCACAAATGACTACAACATTTATGCTTGTGGCTTGCCTAATTCCTGCCTAGACTGAATTCAACTTTCACAATAAAAATAATCCTTTTATGAACTTATGGCAGCTGTTTCAGAAACTTCGTCCCTTTGTTCAGCCTTACCGGTTGCTGGTGATTGCCACGCTGATTCTGACCCTGATCGGTTCATTCACCGCACAGGTCAATGCCATTACCTTGCAATATGCAGTCGACAGCATCAATTCGTTACTCGAAGCCGGTCAAGGACTGGAACAAGGCTGGCATATTCTGATCACGATTTCGGCAATTTTGCTCGGCAAAGAAATTATTAATGCCTTTGTTCAGTTCGGGCAGAAGTTCTATGGAGAGAAACTGCGGATTTTTGTCTCTCAGGATCTGGCCCAGGGGATTATTGAAAAGTTTTTAAAATATCGTCTGGAATTTTTTAATCAGGAAAATAATCAGGCCGGTAAATTACAGACCCGGATTGACCGTGGTATTGGCTCACTGACCCGTCTGGTACAGATCTTTTTCATTGATATTTTACCGTTATTTACCAGTGCTATTGTGGCTTTGGGGTTGATGTACTATGCCAATGTCTATGTCGGTCTGGTTGCAACTGCCATTGTCCCGATCTATTTCTGGTTGACCTATAAACAGGCGCAAAAGCTGGGGGGCTGGCGCCGCAGTCTTCGCGATGGTCGGGAGAAAAAGAGTCAGGGCATTCTCAGCATCATCAACTCGATTACTGTGATCAAATCCTTTAACCGCGAGTCGATTGAATCGGAAAAGCAGTTGGGATTACAGCGTGAATTGACCAACAATCAGATGAAAACCCGCCAGACCAGTTTCCTGTTTGATGGCCTGAAAACTTTTCTGGAACAGATCGGGATTGTACTCATCATTATTCTAACCTCCTACTTTGTGCTGGATGGCCAGATGAGTATTGGCATGATCATGTTTCATGTGTTGCTGTTTAATAATGTCTCTGCCCCAATCCGATCCCTGCACCGGATTTATGATGAAGTAAATGACGCCATGATCTATTCAGAAAGCTTTTTCAAGATTCTGGAAGCAGATGATGAAATTGAACAAAGCGGTCAGCAGAAACCGATTGTCCAAGGAAAATTTGAACTGAGTGGCGTGAATTTTTATTATCCAAACGGCCACCATGCCCTGAAAGATATTGATATGGAAATTCGTCCCAATAAAATTACCGCCTTGGTGGGCTTATCGGGTGCCGGAAAATCCACCCTGATCAGTTTGCTGGA
This sequence comes from Acinetobacter lwoffii, assembly GCF_024129855.1. Lineage (GTDB taxonomy): Bacteria > Pseudomonadota > Gammaproteobacteria > Pseudomonadales > Moraxellaceae > Acinetobacter > Acinetobacter lwoffii_L. The sequence continues at coordinate 68,980 of NZ_JAMXXC010000003.1, read as the reverse complement.
TAAATTTTATGAACCACAGCAAGGCCAGATCAAACTGGATGGCATTGACCTGAAAGATTATGACACCCAATATCTACGCGATCATATTGGTCTGGTCTTACAAAAAAACCATATTTTTCAGGGCACCATCTTTGACAATATCCGTTACGGCAAAACTACTGCCTCAATGGAAGATGTAATTGAGGCGGCAGAAAAAGCCTCGATTCATGAGCAGATTTTACAGTTACCGGATGGCTATGACAGCGATGCCTTGATGCTGTCTGGCGGCCAGCAGCAACGGATTGCCTTGGCACGGATGTTCCTGAAAAATCCACCGATCATTTTTCTGGATGAACCGACGGCGAGTCTGGATGCAATTGCCACGGAACAGATCAAACAAAGTCTGGACCAGATCAAGCAAGGCCGTACCGTGATCATCATTTCGCATAGCCTGTCGCAGATTATTGATGCGGATTATACCTATGTAATGAAAGAAGGAACGATTGCCGAACATGGTGAACACGACCAGCTTTATCATCAGCAAGGCGTATATAAGGAAATCTTTGATGCGATGGCCAAAAGCCTGAATATTGAAAAAATTGCCAAAACTTTTGAAGATGATGCTGAGGAAGAAACTCATAGTTAGCTTTTCTATCCCAATAAAAAACCTCCGAGCTGGAGGTTTTTTTATTTAAGTCTGGAACGTTTAACGCTGAACTTTTTGTTCAATTTCTTCAACGCTGGTATGACGCACATCAAAACCTTTGACCATATAGATCACCTGTTCCGAAATATTCCGGGCATGATCGCCAATTCTTTCTAGCGAACGGAGCACCCATAATACATTGATGACACGACTGATATGCCGCGGATCTTCAATCATATAAGTCATAAGCGTACGTGTGGCTGATTGATACTCACGGTCAATATCCGCATCTGCCAACATGACCTTCAAAGCTTGATCTACATCCAGACGCGCAAAAGCATCCAGTGCATCATGAATCATCACCCGCACCTGGTTGCCAATATGCCGGGTTTCCATATAACCGCGCGGTGAGCCGCCCTCTTCACATAAGCTTTGTGCAATTCGGCCTATTTTCGAGGCTTCATCGCCAATCCGTTCCAGATCGGTATTGGCCTTGGACATGGCAAGCACCATACGTAAATCAATCGCGGCAGGATGACGGCGCGCCAGAATCAGGGTCAGCGCTTCATCAATATCTCGTTCCATCTGATTGACGACATTATCTTGAAACTGCACATCTACTGCCATTGAGACATCTGTGTCCAATAGGGCATGAATGGCATTAGCTACCTGCTGTTCTACCAGTCCGCCCATCGTCATGAATTTGGTATTTACGTCCTGCAGTTCTTCATTAAATTGCGAAGAAATGTGATGGCTTAATACAGGATTATTTGGACACAAGGAAAGCTACTCCTGAACGATAGAGGACAATGATCAATAATAAATCATATTAAAGCATATCTATGATGAAAGTTTGATGACAATAGTAGCCTCATAGAGGCTGAGGCGAATCATATTCAATCAGCCAGGCATTCAGCTCTGCCAGTTCCTTTTCGGTTAACTGCCCGACCGAGGCCTGCAATTGCAGCACATGCAACAGATAATCATATTTGGCATTCAAATAATCGGTCTTGGCAGAAAAGGCATTACGCTGTGCCAGCAACACATCGACCATGGTTTTTAAGCCTTCCTGATATTGGGCTCTGGACGCTTGTGAGACAATTTCCGAAGAGTCCATCGCGGCTTTACGTGCATTCAGTTTGGCCTGATCGGTTTCTACCTGCATAAAGGACTGTTTCACATCGGTATTGGCTTTACGGATGGCTGCATCCAGTTGCGCTTCACTTTTTTGCACATTGACACCGGCCTGACGGATACTTTTTTGTGTGCGTCCGCCGCTAAATACATTCCAGTTCACTTCCACCCCAATCTGGTCGAAATCTCCATTGCTGGACATGATCGTGGCTGGACTTTGTTTTAAATAGCCATAGGTTCCGACCGCTTCGACCTGCGGATAGAGCGCAGCCTGCTCGACCCGTTTGGCATCTTCAGAATAGCGCTTTTGCAGACGCGCTTGCAGAATATTCAGATTCTGGCTTTGTGCTAATTCAGTCCAGGACTGCATATCACTTGGAACCGGTTTCTGAAACTGAAAATCGTTGCGTAATACCGCCAGATTTTCCTGATAAGGACCGATTAACTGTGCCAGCTGTTCTTGGGCCAGTACCAGCTGAACTTGAGTCGAAATCCGGTTGGCTTGGGCACTTTGATACTGGGCATTGGCTTCACTGACCTCACTACGCGCCACCAAACCTTCTTTCAGCTTAGCATTCATCATGCGTAACTGTTCAGACAGCGCCTGCTCTTCCTGTAAATAAGCCGTAGTCAAAGACTGCTGCCGCAAGACATTAAAATAGGCTTCGGCCACCTGTAAAATATGCTGCTGTTTTTGCAGACGCAGATTGACTTCACTGAGTTCGACCGAGGTCTTGACCTGCTTATAACCTTGCCAGGCATCCCAGCGAAATAAAGGTTGGCGTGCGGTTAAGGCCACCTGACGGCTGGTTGTACTGGAACTTTGCAACTCACCAAATTCAGCAGGCAAACCTTCAGGCTGTAAGTTGTTGACGGACTGGTTTTTACGGGTCACATTTCCAGACAAAGTCACGGTCGGCAGCAAATTGCCGCTGGCAATCCCCAGATTGAGCTGATCAGCCTGATACTGCAACACATTCGCCTGCCAGTTCGGATCATTTTGCTGGGCGCGCGCATACGCTTCTTTTAAGTCCAAGGCAAAAATCGCCGGACTAATTAATAGCAATAAACCGGCCATGACACTGAGTTTTAATTTCATTTTATAGTGTTCACCCCTAACAGCCATTCAGATTAAAAAATTCTGGCACTTTAAGCTCAGCCATACTAAAGAGATCTCTTGAATTTTTACGTATGATTTTTATTAATTTTTTAATATAAAGATCAGTTTTTATCCATCATTAATTCAATTTTCTGGCTCTAATACCGGCAATGTAACAAAGCAATTCACAATACTAAACATAGTATTTTAGTTTGATCTATACAATATCTCCCAGTAAGGCCGTTATTTTCTGAATTCACCTATATATACAGAGTCCTGAAGCATAGTGTTAATGCCATTCCCATCGATATTCAAAGCCTGTTTGCTTGCTGGTAGCGTGCTGCTTCTTGGGGGCTGCCAACAGCCTTCAGATCCACAGATCCAGGTCGAACAGACTGAGACGAAGCAAACGCAAAGTCCAGTCAGTGACTTTAGCCTCATGTGCCAGAATATTGAAAAAAATATGTCCCAGATTAATGACCAGCGCACGACGTTTGCGCTGGAACAAATTAATCAGGATCTTAAAGTGTGCCTACCGTTGATGGAATTGGCGGAGCAGAAGCACCTGATGCAACGCTCTACCGAAATGTATCAGCGCTTTTTAAAGGTAGATCGCACCGAATTTCAGCAACGCGCCTTTGAGCAGTATGCACTGGAAATGGCCCAGCATCCGACCATTCAGCATGCGCATTTTCAACAGCTCACCTCACGTGACCAGTATCTGTTAAAACACAAGGGGCAGGCTTATGTAGAACTGCTGGATCTGGGTGATGGCACTTTACATTATCGCCGCAGCCCGGAATATCTGGTGCGTATTTTTGCCCCTTATTTACCAGCCGCTGAAAAAGCCTTTATTGAAAATCTGGCGGAACAGAATATGGAGCCGGTGCTGACGGAAAAACGCCTGCAGATTGAAGCCGCTGATATTGCAGCCCGCAGTCTGCTTTGGGAAGACTATCTCAAGACTTATCCGAATAGTAGTTATAAACGCGATGCCGAATATCTGCTGAAGCAATACACCTATTTCCTATTTAGAGGTACCGAGCAATCGCCGGTGTCTGAAGATTATCACGATCGTTATGCCGTGGATACCAGTCATCTGGAAACCATTATCGGGCTGTCGAGTGGCCAGAAATCAACGCTGTCCACACAGGCACGCCTGTTTCTGGAATTTCTGGACATGACTCCGGAACAGCGCCAGCAAACCTTGCCTGCCGATTATAGAAACCGTTCGGAAGCAGAACAGATTCTGTACTATGCCCAGATCAGTCCGCCCTCACAAAAATACGATAAGGACTGCTTTACCGATGCCATCTGTATCTAGTTGGGATCAGTTTCACCTTCAATCAGTAGGACCATGTCTAAATCAATCCTCGCTTAAAGTTGAGCGATTTAGACCTGTTTATTCTGCCTAAACTGAGCTAAGCTTTAGCCTCGCTTGACGGAGCGCGAGTAATGCCTCGCTGAGATCATGTGATTCCTTTTATCATTATCAGGAATTGAGCATGAGTACCGTTGAACCTGATCAGGTTAATACCTGCGTAGGAATCAAGCCAGCTAAAAACCCAGCCCTTGCTTTATCTGTTCAGGATAAATCTGCCTACGTTTTTGGTCGTGCTTGATTCGTTGATGTCATTCATAAGGATCATAGCCATGAACCAGTTAACGAATCTTTCTTCTGAAACCACTCTCTCCGCTCATGAACAGGAAGCACGCGATTTAACGCGAATTCTGCCTGCCTCACGTAAAGTCTATCTGCAAGGCTCCCGTCCTGATATTCAGGTACCGATGCGGGAGATTTCCTTAAGTGAAACCCCGACCAGTCTGGGCGGTGAACATAATCCGCCATTAATGGTCTATGACACGTCTGGTGTGTATACTGACCCCGATGTGACGATTGACCTGAACAAAGGTCTGCCGAATATTCGTGAAAGCTGGATTGAGCAGCGCAACGATAGTGAAATTCTGGATCAGCTCAGTTCTGAATTTGGCCGCCAGCGTTTACGCGATATCCGTACCGCTGCGATCCGTTTCGCGCATATTCAAAAACCACGCAAAGCCAAATGCGGCCGCAACATCACCCAGATGCATTATGCCAAGCAAGGCATTATCACACCGGAAATGGAATACATTGCCATTCGTGAAAACCTACGTCAACTCGATGGTGTCGATATGCGCCAGCATCCGGGCCAGAATTTTGGTGCAAAAAACCTGACTGAAATTACGCCAGAATTTGTGCGTCAGGAAGTCGCCGCCGGCCGCGCGATTATTCCGGCCAATATCAATCATCCGGAACTGGAACCGATGATCATCGGGCGTAATTTTCTGGTCAAAATCAATGCCAATATTGGTAATTCTGCACTCGGTTCAAGTATCGAAGAAGAAGTCTCGAAAATGACCTGGGCGACACGTTGGGGTGCAGATACGATTATGGACCTCTCGACCGGCCAGAATATTCATGAAACCCGGGAGTGGATTATCCGCAACTCTCCTGTACCAATTGGAACCGTACCGATCTATCAGGCACTGGAAAAAGTCAATGGTGTGGCCGAAGACCTGAGCTGGGAGATCTTTAAAGACACCCTGATTGAACAAGCCGAACAAGGTGTGGACTATTTCACCATTCATGCCGGCGTGCTTTTAAGATATGTACCGCTGACGGCCAACCGTTTGACCGGTATCGTATCGCGTGGCGGTTCGATCATGGCGCAGTGGTGTCTGGCACATCATCAGGAAAACTTCTTGTATACCCATTTCGATGAAATCTGCGAGATCATGAAAGCTTATGACGTATCGTTCAGTCTGGGTGATGGCTTACGTCCAGGCTGTGTGCAGGATGCCAATGACGAAGCACAATTTGCCGAACTCAGAACTTTGGGCGAACTGACCCATCGTGCCTGGGAGCATGATGTTCAGGTGATGATCGAAGGTCCGGGGCATGTCCCGATGCATATGATCAAGGAAAATATGGACCTGCAACTGGAAGTCTGTAAAGAAGCACCCTTTTATACCTTGGGGCCTTTAACCACGGATATTGCACCGGGTTATGACCACATTACTTCAGCAATCGGCGCAGCAATGATTGGCTGGTATGGTACCGCGATGCTGTGTTATGTCACCCCTAAGGAGCATCTCGGTTTACCCAATAAAAAAGATGTCAAAGACGGCATTATTACCTACAAGATTGCCGCACATGCAGCCGATCTGGCCAAAGGTCATCCGGGAGCACAGGCCCGGGATAATGCCCTGTCCAAGGCGCGTTTTGAGTTCCGCTGGGAAGACCAGTTTAACTTGAGTCTGGATCCGGACACGGCGCGCAGCATGCATGATGAAACCATGCCGAAAGCCGCGCATAAATCTGCGCACTTTTGTTCCATGTGCGGACCAAAGTTCTGTTCAATGAAGATTAGCCAGAATGTTCGTGATTATGCCAGTCAACAGGCCAATCCTGATCAGCCGGCAAGCTCTCAGGCCGAAATTGAAGCCGGCATGAATCAGATGAAAGCCAGCTTCCACAACTCTGGTCAAAATTTATACCACAAACTATAAAACTGTAAAAAAAACAGTTGTCTTCAAAAAAAACTCAGATAGGATGAAAATAAATCAATTCATTCTATCTGAGCATATGAATATTATTAAACAGGCCTCTTATAATAAAAAAGACTTTAGCGTAGAGGCACGTGAGTTCTTGTACCAGGGATTTATTCAGGTAGAAAAAGTCAGCCTGAAACACCGTTTATTTAATCAGGAAAGCTCAACCCCTATTTTGCAACGTGAGCTGATTCATCGGCCAGAAGCAGCGGGTGTGCTGATGTACAATCATCAACAGCAGAAATTCGGCCTGATCGAACAGTTCCGGATTGGCGGACTGGATGATATCGACTCTCCTTGGCAACTCGAAGTAATTGCTGGCGTTCTGGATAGCGATGAAGCGCCTGAAACATGCATCCGTCGCGAAGCACTCGAAGAATCAGGCTGTACCCTGGATGAGCTGCAGCACATTTTCAGCTTCTATCCGTCCGCCGGGGCATGTTCCGAATTATTTCATTTATATGTGGCGCAGACCGAATTGCCTGAACAGGGCGGTATTTTTGGCATGCCGGATGAAGGTGAAAATATCCAGCTGCATATTCTGGATTATGCTGATATTCCGTCCTTGCTCACGAATGGTCGCTTAAGAAATGCACCTGTCATTATGGCCTTGCAATGGTTGCAACAACATATTCATACTGCAGGAATATGTCTAAGGGGAAAGACATGAGTTTTCAGCAGTCAAGCATAAACACACAGCCAGATTGGACCATTATCCAGATTTCTGATACCCATTTGATGGATCGGGAAGAGCTGGAATTTGCCCGGATGAATCCCGAGCAGAGTTTTCACGAGGTGATGCAGCAGATCCAACAGCGCTTTCCCCAAATGGATGCACTGATTCATACTGGTGATCTGGCGCAGGTGCCGGTCGAACAGACTTATCAGCGATATTTGGAATATATTCAGTCTTTAAACGTGCCGCATTATCAGATTCCAGGTAACCATGATGACATTCGGGTGTTCCCTTTTCACCAGAACGTGAATCAGGTACATGCCATTCATTTTGGCACCTGGACCATGATCCTGTTAAATAGTGCCGTTCAAGGCAAGATCGATGGCTGGGTGGAACAAGCTCAACTCGATCAATTGGACCAATTATTGCTTGAATTTAAGCATCAGCATGTCATTGTCGCTTGCCATCATCATCCTTTTGCGATGAAATCGTACTGGATTGATCAGCACCGGCTGAAAAATGCTGAAGATTTAAAAGATGTACTGGCTCGGCATCATAATATCAAGCTGGTTCTGTTTGGTCATGTGCATCAGGATTCCTGCAACGAATGGCATGGCATCTACTTTTTATCCACGCCATCGACCAGTGTGCAGTTTAAACCTAAAAGTGAAGATTTCGCGCTAGATCAGGCGGCACCAGGTTATCGTGTATTACATTTGCAACAAAATGGTGAGTTTGATACCTATATTGAACGGGTGGCATTGAGCCAGCAAAATATTAATACCGAAATTTCAGGTTATTAACTTTTCAATTTGTTTTTTTTGCATTACTTTATTGCAACCAAAGGAAATGTGATATGCATAGTCCAGACATCAAAGACTATCAATAAGCATAAAAAGTCTATATGATGACGGCCCCCATAGGAGGATAATCTTTCTACAGGGTGGATAAAAAACTGCATATCACCATATTTTTTGCGTAGCAATCATACGCATAGATGAGGAATGCCCTAAATGGCGAATGACAACCAAAATCAAGTCTTAGACAATCAAACTGATGTTGTAGAAGAGAAAGCTGCAAAGCGCGTACGCAAATCTAAGCCTAAAACGACTGACGGTGGTTCTACTGCTAGCTTATTTGGTATTGAACCTTATCAACCTAAAAAAAATGAAGAATACATGTCTGAAGGTCAGCTTCAGCATTTCCGCCAAATCTTGCTGGCTTGGAAAGCTGAGTTGATGTCAGAAGTGGATCGTACCCTGAATACGATGCAAGACGAAAATACTGCTCTTCCAGATGTGAATGACCGTGCGACTCAGGAAGAAGAGTTTGCGATTGAGTTACGTACCCGTGACCGTGAACGTAAACTGATTCGTAAAATCGAACAGTCGATCGAAGCAATCCAGAATGATGACTATGGTTTCTGTGAAACTTGTGGTATCGAGATTGGCTTGCGTCGTTTAGAAGCACGTCCAACGGCTACTTTATGTATTGACTGCAAAACCCTTGCAGAGATCAAAGAGAAGCAAAATAACGGTTAAGTATGTCTGTAAATAATCCTCCCCTAACCCCTCCTTTAAAAAAGGAGGGGGACAACAGGATGGCTTATGTGGGCCGGTTCGCGCCATCGCCAACCGGCCCTTTGCATTTTGGCTCCCTCATTACCGCAGTTGCCAGTTACTGCGATGCCAAAGCCAATCAAGGCACATGGCTGGTCCGGATTGAAGACACCGATATTCCCCGCATTTATCCCGGCAGCGAAGAGCATATCCTGCGTGCCATGGATGCCTTTCAGCTTGAACCTGATGCCGAAATCATTTTCCAGAAAGACCGTTTAGATATTTACGAAGACGTCATCCAGCAATTACGTCAGCAAGACCTAGTCTATGCCTGTCAATGTACCCGTAAAATGCTCGGTTCCAACCATATCTATCAGGATACCTGCCGCAACTTGGGTCTGGCTTTTGAGCATCAGGCCATCCGTTTAAAAGTTGAAGATGTTGAAATCTGTTTTGAAGACCGGCTGCAAGGTCAGCACTGTTCAGAACTGAAAAAAGATCTGGGCGATTTTGTCTTAAAACGTCGTGACGGCATTATGAATTACCAGCTGGCTGTAGTAGTCGATGACTATCTGCAAGGTATGACTCATGCGGTACGTGGAGCTGATCTTTTAGATAATACCGAACGGCAAATCTATCTGGGACAGTTACTCGGTTATCCGCGTCTGAGCTATATGCATCTACCGCTGGCAATGAATGATCAGGGGCAAAAACTGTCAAAACAGAATCTGGCCCAAGCACTGGATTTAACTCAGGCACCCCAATTATTAAAACAGGCACTTCAGGCTTTGCATCAGGCTGAAGTTGATTTGGACACTCCCGATCGGATGCTGCAACAGGCGGTAGTACAATGGGACATTGAGCGGATTCCACATACAACTGAGCTACAAGGTCACTATTTATAAAAACAGCTTTTCACTTAAGCTAGACTTCTAGAATGAAAAATTGATAGGAAGAAGAGTATGTTTTTTATTTTTGGCGTCGGCCCTAAAACCAAAACCATTGAGAAAAGCCAGTTTCTGTGTCCGGTCTGCCGTACCCGTTCGGGCTATGAGCTAAAACAGCAGCGTAATTATTTTTCTTTATTTTTTATACCCTTGATTCCACTTTCCAAGCCTAAATCTGCTTTTGTGACCTGTTCCAATTGTGGAACCGCAATGCCGAGCACGGTACTGGACCATGCTCAGCCAGAGCCAGGACGAAACTCCAATCTAGAAGCTTGATTCTTCGCGGCTTGGATTGACCTGACGCGTGGTCGAATCAATTTTCAGAATCAGACTGATCATGACCGCACAGATAATCAGGGATGAACCGCCATAACTAATAAATGGCAAGGTCAAACCCTTGGTCGGCAACATGCCCATATTCATACCGGCATTCACCAGAATCTGTAACAGGAAAATGATACTGATGCCATAAGCCAGATAGCCGGCACGCAAATATTGATGCTGCAAGGCGCGGTGTCCAATGCGGATACAGCAAACCAGCATGGTGAAGGACAAGATCAGGATGGTTGAAATGCCTAAAAAGCCAAATTCTTCACCCAAAATTGCCAGCATGAAATCGGTATGCGCCTCAGGCAAATAAGACATTTTCTGGATACTATGCCCCAAGCCTACCCCTGCCCATTCCCCACGGCCAAAGGCCATAAGGGCATTAGAGAGCTGATAACCGGTGCCTAAGGGATCTTCCCAAGGATTCGAAAAAGACAGCAGACGTTGCAGACGATACGGTTCCAACAGAATCGCGGCAGCAAATGCGCCGACCAAGGTCATAAAAGCCACACCGAACTGAATCCACGGCGCACCCGCCAGAAAGAACACGCCAAGCATGGTTAAGGTAATTACCACGGTTGCACCCAAGTCAGGCTCGAGAATAATCAAACCGACGGTAGCACCCATGATGGCACTTAAACGGACCAGACCCTTGATATTATTCCGTACTTCTTCCGCACGGCGCACCACGTAGTCTGCAGTAAAAATTGCCATCATCACTTTGGCGACTTCCGAAGCCTGTAAGGTAAAGCCTGCGATCCGAATCCAGCGTTTGGAACCATTGACTTCCGTCCCGACAAATAGCACGGCCACCAAAAGTACGATGGTAATAATCCACAAAAAGAAAGTGTTATTAAACCAGACTTTTAAGGGGATTTTATAAGCCAGAAAAGCTGCTACGGCAGCGACAAAAATCGAAATCCCATGTCGGCTAATATAGTGAAACGGATTTTCATGCATACGTTCTGCATAGGGCATCGAGGCCGATGCCACCATGATCGAACCAATGCAGAGCAAAGCCAACACACAGAAAATCAATACATTCCGTGGATTCACTTCAGCAGGTATTCTAGGTATCCACTGCGTATAAAATTGATTTAATTTATTGATCGTAGTCTGAGCAAACCCAGCCATATCACGAATCCTTGTTATTCTTAATTGAGTTCATTCACATACGCAACAAACTTGCGACCACGCTCAGGATAACCCGAGAACATATCAAAACTTGCGCATGCAGGAGACAATAGCACGACATCATGTGCCTGAGTGTGCTTTTGGCAGATTTCTACTGCCTGCTGCAAGCTGTCCGCATGAATCAGTTCAGTCGTACCCGCAATCGCTGCTTCAATGACGGGACGATCTTCACCGATTAATACCGCTACTTTGGCATATTTGCTTAATGATTCACGCAAGGCTTTAAAGTCCTGCCCTTTGCCCTGACCACCGAGAATAATCGCGACTTTACCGCCTTGGGCTTCAATGGCCATGCCGAGACCGTCCAGTGCTGCCAAGGTTGCGCCGATATTGGTACCTTTGGAGTCGTTATAATAACGTACGCCTTGCACTTCTTTAACGAATTCACAGCGATGTTCCAGACCTTTAAAGGTCTTTAAGGTATTCAACATGCTTTCCAGTGGCAGGCCAATCGCTTCACCCAGCGCCAGACAGGCTAAGGCATTGGCAACATTATGCGTGCCCTGCATATACATCTCGGTACTTTTCAGCAGACGCTCACGACCACGCGCCAGCCAGATGCTGCCATCCGTATCCTTGAGAATACCGTACTGGTTCATATCCGGTGCATTTAGACCAAAGCTTTGTATCGGTGTTACGTCTGGCACCAGAGGACGGGTCAAAGAGTCATCACGGTTATAGACGACTTTTTTTACACCCTGGAAAATCCGGTGTTTCGCCGTGTGATAACCCATCATATCGCCATGACGATCCAGATGATCTTCACTCATGTTCAACACCACCGCGACTTCAGCCGCCAGATTTGAGGTGGTTTCCAGCTGAAAACTGGACAGCTCGAGTATATACAGCTCAGGATCGTCTTTAGTCAGGTCTAGCGCAGGACGACCTAAGTTACCACCGATAGCGACTTTTTTACCTGCATCCGCTGCCATCAAGCCAATCAAGGTCGTCACGGTACTTTTGGCATTAGAACCGGTAATTGCTACGATTGGCTTGTCTGTAGCACGGCGTAAAATCTGGATTTCACTGACTACTGGAATGCCCTTGTTGATGGCTGCCTGAATTTCAGGAAGTTTAGGATCAAGTCCTGGGCTGATCACGATTTCTTCCGCAGACAACAACAGCTCGGCATCAAACTGACCGAAACTGGTCTGAACTTCAGCGGGTATCTGCTCATGCCCTGGCGGGTTAGCTCTAGAATCTGTTACTGCAACGCGGTAGCCCTGACTATGCAAGAAATTGACTGCTGCAACACCTGATATTCCGAGTCCTGCAACGACTTTTAACCCACCACGTTGTATTAACATTTTCGCCCCATATTTTGGTCTATTTTGAAACTGACGAAATGGTAGCACTTTGCTGTTTTGAATGCCTTTTCTGATTGGCTTTTCTGCACATTTTTTTTGTGTCCATGCGTAAAAAAACCGTCATGATCATGACGGTTTTTAAAATTCAGCCAGAAAAGGAAATTATTTCCATTTCACCGCTTGTTGGGCTGGCTTTTCTTCTGAACTTTTTTCTGAAACCGGACAGGCACAGTTGCCACCACAGCCTGCAGCCATACCCGGTTGCAGCCATTTGGCCAGACGCTTCCAGCCCTTGGCTGCACAGGCATCAGACAGCTTCTGGAAGACTGAGTTAGAGGTGTTCGGAAACACCTTTTTGAATACTACCAGCATGCTCCAAAGCACCAGTGCTGTCACAATTAGAATTTCAATCATCTCAATCTCCCATACATATACAATGCAGCACACTCAATTGGCCAAGGCCAAACTGAGATTTAGCCCAAATAATATGAAGCAATTTGATAAGTCAGGAATGACATGAAATATGCCAGACCAAACAGGTAAATGGTCATGATACTGACAGTTTTCCAGGAACCGGTTTCACGTTTAACCGTTGCCAGAGTCGCTAGACAATGTGGTGCATAAATAAACCACACCAGCAAAGACAAACCTGTCGCAACTGACCAGCCCAGATCACCTCCACCGCTGATCAGCGCAGCCAGACCTTCAGACATCGCATCTTCATCAACTGCCGACATCGCATAGACTGTGCCCAGTGCTGCAACGACCACTTCACGCGCTGCCATCGCCGGAATCAGGGCAATACAGATCTGCCAGTTAAAACCGAGGGGTGCAAAGATCGGTTGCATCAGATGACCGAGCATCCCTGCCAATGAATAATCAATGGCCGGCAGGGTTGCGCCTTCTGGTGGCTGCGGGAACGTACACAGGAACCACAGCACAATCGATAAGGCGAAGATGATGCCGCCGACACGTTTCAAGAAGATTTTGCCGCGATCCAATAAGCCGATCCAAACGTTCTTCAAGTCCGGAAAACGGTAGCTTGGCAGTTCCATCAGCAGCATGTGCTGTGATTTATCTTTGTGGAAGAATTTCAACACAAAAGACACCAGCAAGGCACTTACGATACCTGCCATATAAAGACCGAAAAGCACCAGACCTTGCAGATTCAGGAAACCCCAGACAGTTTGTGCGGGTACAAATGCCGCAATTAGCAAGGCATAAACTGGCAAACGCGCCGAACAGGTCATTAAAGGTGCAACAAAAATCGTGGTTAAACGATCTCGTGGATCACTGATGGTCCGCGATGCCATGATGCCGGGAATGGCACAGGCAAAGCTGGACAATAACGGAATAAAGGCACGTCCTGATAAACCGGCTTTAAACATCAGTTTATCGAGCAAGAAGGCTGCACGCGGTAAATAACCCGATTCTTCCAGTACCAGAATAAAGAAGAACAGAATCAGAATTTGTGGCAGGAATACGACTACTCCGCCTGCACCGGCAATAATCCCATCTACCACCAGACTATTCAGTAATGGGTGCGAAATATATTCGCCGAGGAACTCACCCAGCCAGCCGAAGAAGGTTTCAATCCCATCCATAAACGGCGCAGCCCAGGCAAATACCGCCTGGAAAATCACGAACATCATTACGGCTAAGCTGAGTAAACCCAATACCGGATGTAGAAAAATCTTGTCGAGGAAGTCGGTACGTTTATCTTCCTGATCGACGAAATTGACCACGTCATTCAGAATATTTTCCACGCGCTGGTAACTGTCACCTTTCAAGCCGCTGAGTTCGGTCTGTGGTAAAGAATACTTGCCTTGATCTAGCGCATTTTTCAGGTTTTCAATCCCTGAATTGCGCACAGCCACCGTTTCTACCACAGGTACGCCCAGTCGCTCAGACAGCTTCTGGGTATTGATCTGCATGCCACGACGGCGTGCTTCATCCATCATGTTCAGCACAACCAGCACCGGACGACCCAGCTGAATCATTTCCAGCACCAGACCCAAATGCAATTTCAGATTGGTGGCATCTACCACACACAAAAATGCATCCTGCTCTTGCTCTTCCGCGATTTTACCTTGTACGACGTTGCGGGTGATTTCTTCATCTGGACTGGTTGCATCCAGACTATAAGTTCCCGGCAAATCCAGTACCCGTACCGCTTTGCCTGAGGCAAGCTGAAATGTACCGACTTTACGTTCAACCGTCACACCCGCATAGTTACCGACTTTTTGGCGTGTTCCGGTTAAGTGGTTGAATAATGAAGTTTTACCGCAGTTAGGGTTACCGACAAGGGCAATACGTAATGTATCACTCATGCCGACACCGCCTGTTCAATTTCAATTTTGGCTGCTTCTGATTTACGCAAAGCAAAACGTGTGAATCCAACTTGAATCAAAATGGGATCTCCACCAAAAATACCTTTAGTAATGACCTGTACCTTTGTACCTGGTACAAAGCCTAAAGTTTCCAAACGACTCGCGACGACATCGTGTAGAGCACTTTCACCATCAGTTGTTCGACTCACTTTTCGAATGATGGCAATTTGTTTTGCTTTTAAATCAGACAAACGCACCGTGAAATTCCTAAACTATTTTGTACAGTATACAAACAAATGAGAATAATTAACAAATAAGATTAATTACATTTCGATTTAGCCTTATACCACATCGACACCGTCATAAAATTAAACTACAGTGGAGAATACCAATCCCGATTATCGCTTTTTCAGATCAGATCCTTTCACCTTATGCTGAATAAAAAACCCCGTATTCCTGCCCCTGTCCAGATTCCTGATGCGTTCAGTTATTTACAGGGTTTTCGTGATTATCTGATTGCACAAACGGTCAGCCCGCATACCCGCAATGCCTATTTGTCCGACCTGGTGCAATGTGCAGAATGCCTGAGCAAGCCTCTGCCGGAATGGAATCATGATGATATTTCCGATGTGCTGATTACACTGACCAAACAGCAAAAAAGTCCACGTTCGATTGCCCGCTGCCTGTCTGCCTTGCGTTCATTTTATAAATTTCTGCGCGAGCAAAAACTGCGTAGTGACAATCCGGTGGCTGCACATAAAACCCCAAAACTGGGCCGGGCCTTACCCAAAGATCTCTCCGAAGCAGATGTCGAAGCCTTAATTCATGCCCCTAATATCAACACGGCATTAGGACTGCGTGATCGAGCCATGTTCGAAGTGCTGTATGCCTGCGGACTCCGGGTGACCGAACTGATTAACTTACGTCTGGAACTGATCAACTTAAAACAGGGGTATTTACGTATCGTCGGTAAGGGCAATAAAGAACGCCTGGTTCCGATGGGACAAATGGCTTGTGAATGGGTAGAAAAATATCTGAACGAAGCCCGTCCGCAACTGTATAAGACTTCGACCGATCATCTGTTTCTGACCCAGCATGGCGGCATCATGAGCCGGCAGAATTTCTGGTATGCGATTAAGCGTTATGCGCTGCAGGCCGGCATTCAGTCCGAACTGTCACCGCATACCTTACGTCATGCCTTTGCGACACATTTACTCAATCATGGCGCAGACTTACGCGTAGTGCAGATGTTGCTCGGGCATAGTGATCTGTCTACCACCCAGATTTATACCCATGTGGCACAGGTACGGATGCAACAGCTGCATGCCACCCATCATCCACGTGCTTAAAACATATCCGGATGGAATAAACTGAGAAGTTTGACGTGTGGGTATTTTTTTTTGTTATGCTAATACTCTGTTTTTAATCCAAGAAGAAAAGGGTTTTTTATGACATTTGCCCGCTCAAAAATTTTTATGGCTTGCACACTTGCTGCTGGTTTGGGTCTGACTGCGTGTTCCAATTCCACTAACAACGATAAAAAGCAAGAGTTGACTGCAAGCGCACCTGCGACGGGCGAAGCCTCTACCCTGACCGAACGCAATGCAGAACAGCGTCTGGCGTCTACGTTGGAAAAGCATTTCAAAACCGCTGGCATCAGTGCCAAAATTACCGACATTAAAGCCACTGAAGTGCCGAACCTGTACTGGGTGAGTCTGGAAGGCATGTCTGCGGTCTATGTCACCAGTGACGGTAAATATCTGATTCAGGGCGATGTGATCCGTCTCGGCGACAAACAGCTACACAATGTCAGCGAAAACCTGCAGGCAGGCATCAACAATAAACTCTTTGCTGAACTCAAGCCAGCAGACTTGCTGGTCTATCCAGCTAAAGGCAAAGCCAAGCATGTGGTTTATGTGTTTACCGATGTCAGCTGTCCGTATTGCCATAAATTCCATGAGCAAATGGATGAGATGAATGCCAAAGGCATTGAAGTGCGTTATATCGCCTGGCCGCGTGGTGAACAGCATATGCCAGCCATGGAAGCGATCTGGTGCAGTGCCGACCGCCGTAGTGCCTTTAACCAGGCGATTGCGGGTGCACAGATTAGTGCAGAGAAGTGTGAAAATCCTGTTCAAGATCAATATCAAATGGGTCTAAATATGGGTGTGAATGGTACCCCTGCCATTTATAATTCAGCAGGTACTTATCTAGGTGGTTATATGTCTACATCGGAATTATTGAATCGGCTTAAATAACTCATTTTAATAAGTTATTTAACTTTATTTTATAGATAAAGATATTCTGAAATGACCCTAGAGTCAGGCGGGTTTTTTAGCTATGATCTAGGCTCTTGTAAAAAACTGTTTATATTTGGAGTGTGACGTGAAACCAGTTCGTCTGGCAATCCTCGGTCTTGGTACTGTAGGTGGTGGTGCCTTGAAACTATTAAAAGAAAATGCTGCTGAGATCAAACGTCGCACCGGTCGTGAAATTGAAATTACCCATGTAGGCACCCGTCGTCCACGTCCTGATCTGGATCTGCCAGAATCGGTCAAACAAAGTGCCGACTTGATGGACATCGTACGTCAACCTGATGTAGACGTCGTGGTGGAAGTCATGGGCGGAATTCATCCTGCTTTTGAAATTATTATGGAAGCCATGAAACATGGCAAACATATTGTAACGGCCAACAAAGCACTCTTGGCTGAACACGGCAACGAACTGTTTAAAGCGGCTGAAGACAATGCCGTACAGATTGCCTATGAAGCCGCAGTGGCTGGTGGCATTCCGATTATTAAAGTGATTCGTGAAGGTCTGGCAGCCAACAAGATTGAATGGCTGGCCGGTATTATTAACGGTACGGGTAACTTCATTCTCAGTGAAATGCGTGAAAAAGGCCGTGCTTTTGAAGATGTGCTGAAAGAGGCTCAAGAACTGGGTTATGCCGAAGCCGATCCAACTTTTGATGTGGAAGGTATTGATGCTGCGCACAAGCTCACCATTCTGGCCTCATGTGCCTTTGGTATTCCGCTACAGTTTGACAAAGTCTTTACTGAAGGCATTGGCAAAGTCACTGCACAAGACGTGAAATATGCCGAAGACCTCGGTTTCCGGATTAAACACCTGGGTATTGCACGCCGTACCGATGCCGGGATTGAACTCCGTGTACACCCGACCCTGATTCCAGATGACCAGCTGATTGCCAATGTTAACGGCGTGAAAAATGCGGTTCTGGTACAAGCGAATGCGGTTGGCCCAACACTGTACTATGGTGCTGGCGCGGGTGCGGGACCAACGGCTTCTGCGGTTGTTGCCGATGTGGTTGATATTGTCCGTGACATTATTTACACAGAAGACGGCGCAGGCACCATTCCGCAACTGGCTTTTGAAGCGCTCAGTGATTTACCGATCTTGAGTCGTGAACAAATGACCACCGGCTATTACATCCGTATTAATGCCGAAGATCAGATGGGCGTGCTTGCCGATGTCACCACAATTCTCAGTCGTGCCGGTATCAGTATTGATGCGATCATGCAGCAACCGCGTTTATCCAAAGACCTTATTCCTATCGTGATTCTGACCGATCCTATCGTCGAATCAAAAATGGATGCAGCGCTTTCACAAATTCAAGCATTACCCGTCATTCATGGCGAAATTGTACGAATTCGTTTAGAATCGCTTGATAATTAATCGGGTTGAGGGGAGGATTCCCCTAGCCAAGCTCTACACACAATTGGAACATCATCATGTCGAATGCCAATCGTTATACTGGTTTAGTTGACCGCTATCGCGACCGTTTACCAGTGTCTGCAACTACTCGTGCGATCTCTTTGGGTGAAGGTAATACTCCACTGATCAAGCTTGAGAATATTCCACGCATTATTGGTAAAGATGTTGAAATTTATGTGAAGTACGAGGGCTTAAACCCGACTGGTTCATTTAAAGACCGCGGTATGACTATGGCGGTGACCAAAGCCGTTGAAGAAGGCTCTAAAGCCATCATCTGCGCATCTACTGGTAACACCTCTGCGGCGGCGGCTGCATATGCTGCGCGTGCCGGCATCAAAGCATTCGTACTCATCCCGGAAGGCAAAATTGCCATGGGTAAAATGGCTCAAGCGATGATGTATGGTGCGATCACCATGCAAATTCGCGGTAACTTCGATGACGGTATGCGTCTGGTCAAAGAAGTTGCCGATCAGGCACCGGTAACGATTGTAAACTCAATCAACCCCTACCGCCTGCAAGGTCAAAAAACCATTGCTTACGAGATCGTTGAAGCTTTAGGTCGTGCACCGGATTATCACTGCCTGCCAGTCGGTAACGCGGGTAACATCACTGCGCACTGGATGGGTTATACCGAAGCGGTTGCCAACCAGTCGAAAGAAGAATTTGAGCAAGTCGTTTACGATGCTGAAACTGATGCTTTCACTGGTCCTAAACCGGCAGGCTTGCCAATCATGGCAGGTTATCAAGCGTCTGGTGCTGCACCTTTCCTTCGTGGCGGTCCAGTAGAAAATCCGGAAACTGTTGCAACTGCGATTCGTATCGGCAATCCGCAAAGCTTCAATCATGCTAAAGCGGTTGTTCGTGATTCAAACGGCTGGTTTGATGAACTGACTGATGCGGAGATTCTTGAAGCTCAACGTCTGCTTTCTATGTATGAAGGTGTATTCGTAGAGCCTGCGTCTGCTGCGTCTGTCGGCGGCGCGATCCGTGACATTAAAGCGGGTAAAATTGCTGAAGGTTCAGTGATCGTATGTACCGTAACGGGTAACGGTCTGAAAGATCCAGACACTGCTATCAAGCAATGTGCTGATGCCGTAATGTTGTCGATTGATGCAACTATGAGTCAAGTTAAAGACTCTATTCTGTCGAATATGTAATTCCGGCCAGAATTAAAAAAACCCTGCAAGTGCAGGGTTTTTTTTATGAACCAATCAATTAGATTCGTTTAGGTTGCTGGCTAACCCAACTCATTAAACGGGTCGCATCATTGGTACGCGCCTGTGAGCTGTTTGCACCTAAAAGTACCACTGCCACCGGACGGTTATTCAGAGTGGTGTGCATCACCACACAGCGCCCTGCTTCATTAATAAAACCGGTTTTAGAAATATTGATATTCCATCCGCCATTACGTACCAAGGCATTGGTATTATTCGATTTCAATACACGATAACCCAAGTTAAAGTCATAGCTTGGCGTGGTCGAGAACTGACGAATCAGGCCGTATTGAGAGGCCGTATTTACCAAGATTCCCAAGTCACGAGCTGATGCCACGTTACCCGGATGCAAACCTGTTGATTCCATAAAGCGAGTGGAGTTCATTCCCAGCTCTTTAGCTTTTGCATTCATTTTGGCAATAAACGCTGATCGACCACCGGGATAGGTCCGTGCCAAAGCGGCTGCAGCCGGATTCTCGGACTTCATCAGAGCAAACAGTAAAGCTTCAGCACGGTTCATGCTGTCCCCTGCTCTTAAAGTCGAGCTTGAGCTTTTACAGCCTGAACAGGAAAAATCAGCCTGTTGTAGGGTAATTTTTTCCGACATGTTTAGACGTGCATCAGAAATCACCACCGCTGTCATCAGCTTGGTAATCGATGCAATCGGATAGGCAGTATTGGTATTTTTGCTAAACAGCACTTCACCGGTTTGCGCATCCATGACCAGTGCAGCCCGTGCATTGACAGAAGGTTGATTACTAAAATGATTCGTATCAATAATCTGCGGCGCAGTATAAGCAGGTTTGGCTGCTGCTGGCACTGCTGTGCCGGCCTGACGCAAAGTGGTGGTCACTGTGGCAGACCCGGGTGGCGAAGGCTCATTGGCAGATGCATTAAAATCATCGCTCATTAACTGGTTAACTTCTTCAGAAGACCAACTAATGCTGGAACCGCCCTCTGCCGTGCCAGAATTCATAATGATTTCAGCAAAACTTGTCGTGCTCATGCTGATTAACACGGACAGGCCGAGTAGATGCCTTAAAGACTTGTTTATTTTCTTCACTATTCCTTCACTCAACTAACAGAGGTAAGATTGATTTGCGTATTACCTCTAATATGCCTTACATTTAAACACAATGCCGAACATTTTTTGTTCTTGACACTGTGTGATAAGTTTCAGATTTAATCTTGCGAATAGGATTGCTAATTTTGTACTTTCATTGCAAGCTTATTTTGCTTTATGTAACAAAAAAATGATTTTTTTAACAGAGGGAGAGCGTAGGTGATCACAGTTTTAGTTGTGGACGACCATGAATTAGTTCGTACTGGAATTTGCAGAATGCTAGAAGACCATGCGGAGGTTCAGGTAATTGGACAAGCTGAATCTGGTGAAGAAGCGATCTCTCTGGTTCGTCAACATCATCCTGATGTAGTTTTGTTAGATGTGAATATGCCGGGCATTGGTGGCGTAGAAACCACGCGCCGTCTACTTCAGAGTGCGCCGGAAACCAAAGTTTTGGCGGTTAGCGGTTTAGCAGAAGAGCCTTATCCGTCCCTGTTATTGAAAGCCGGTGCCAAAGGTTATATCACCAAAGGGGCCCCGATTTCGGAAATGGTCCGTGCGATTAACAAAGTCATGCAAGGCGGCAAATATTTCAGTGCAGACATTGCGGAACAGTTAGCAAGCTCTTACCTTTCTGATACACAACAATCGCCTTTTGATGCATTGTCAGAGCGTGAAATGCAAGTCGCGATGATGGTCGTGAATTGTATCAGCGCCCAGGAAATTGCCGACAAACTCTTTGTGAGTGTTAAAACCGTGAATACTTATCGTTACCGTATTTTTGAAAAACTGAATATCGATAGCGATGTTAAACTGACTCATCTGGCCATGCGCTATGGACTCATTAAACCTTAGCTTTTAACGATTTCCGGTGCATATGGCACAACAAAAAAACTATGCTGAACTGAATCAATACCATCTCGGTATCTGGTACAGCGCTTATCGTCTGCTGATCAGCACCGGTTTGTTGCTGATTTTTCTGCTGACCTACCCCGAACTCACCACCGATTATCAATACCCGCAGCTGTATTATTATGCACTGGGAATCGGGGTTGCGATCAATACCGTACAGCTGTTTGTTCTGAAATGGATCAGACGCCTGATCCAGCCGCAGCTGATTATGATTTTCTTTAGCGATGTCTGCGTTTTAAGTTTGCTGACTTTGGCGAGCGACGGTCCTAATCTGCAAATTGGGCTGCTGTTTGTGATTACTATCTTTTCTGCATCTTTATTATTAGATGCAAAAAAGGCCTTGGTCGTCACCCTCATTGCAGTCATTAGTGTTATTTATCAGCATTTTATCGGCAGTATTTTTGCGTTTTCTTCACTCAGCAATATCAGTAATAGCGCCCTGCTGGCCTTTTTGTTTTTTGTGGTTTATGGCACTGGACAAATTGCCGTGCGACGTTTTCAGATTCTGGAAAATTTGAATTTTTCTCAATCGCTGGAACTGCATCGCTTACAGAATATTAACCGCTATATTCTGGAACAGATTGAAACCGGTTATCTGGTTCTGGATGAAAACTATCATGTGGTACTCAGTAATCCTGCCGCCTGTAATCTTCTTGGAATTGAGTCCAAATACGGCCATGAGAAATTTACTTTATCTCAATCACAGCCAGATTTATTTGAACTGATCCATTTTGAAACGCTAGAAAATGGTGAGCGCTTTCAGTTTGAATCCCAGCAAAGTCGCTATAATATTCATGTGCAGGTGCAAAAACTGATTGTGCCGCATCAGACTCTAATGCTACTGGTGTTACAGGATGCCAAAAAACTGAATCAGCAGGTGCAGCAACTTAAACTTGCTGCACTGGGTCAACTCTCAGCCAGTATTGCCCATGAAATTCGTAACCCCTTGGCGGCCATTGTGCAGGCCAATGATTTGTATCTGGACTCAGAAACTGAACAGCAACAGCTACTCCAGCAGATGATTGGCCGACAGGCGACCCGGATTGACCGGATTATTCAGGACACGCTGAATATGGTCAAAAATAAAGAAACCCACCCGATACCGATTCATCTCAATGAATTTATCCCGTTATTTATCCAGGAAGATCTGGCCGATATTCGCGATCAGATTCAATTTAATATTGATATTCCGCTAGTGATTCAGTTTGATGAAGCACAATTCCGGCAAATCCTGATTAATCTGATTCGTAATGCCATTCGTCACAATTCAGCAGATGCAGCCTATATTCAGCTGAATGTGCATCCTTATGAACATCGGGTCTGGATTGATGTACGGGATTTTGGCTCTGGCGTAGCCGTACATGATCAAGCTCTATTGTTCAAACCCTTTTTTAGCACATCGATTAGTGGTACCGGATTAGGATTGTATTTATCACATAGTTTTTGCGAAGCAAATCAGGCACAATTAAACTATATACAACAAGAACAGGGCGCATGCTTTCGCATCAGCTGTCAACGTATTACGCTTTAAAGGGGTCAAGGAAGATGAATGGGGAACAACAACCACTGGTGCTTTTGGTGGATGATGAGGAAGATTTGTGTACCCTCATGCAAATGTCATTGCTGCGCATGGGAATTCGTACGCACATTGCCCACCGTTTGGAAGATGCTAAAAAATGCCTTGCCAATCATCAATATGATGCCTGTCTGACTGACCTAAATCTGCCCGATGGCAATGGTTTGGAGTTACTGGACTGGATTGGCAGCCTCTATCCGGCACTTCCGGTCGCAGTTCTGACCGCCTATGGCAACATGGAAATCGCCATTGCTGCGCTCAAAGCCGGGGCCTTTGATTTTGTCAGCAAACCGATCAATCAGAAACATCTGGAACAACTCTTACAAAAAGCCCTGAATAAACCGGTGGATTATTCGCATAATAATCCAAATGAAGCGCTTGAACATAAAATGCTGATTGGACAATCCCTGCCGATCCAGCAACTACGTATTACCTTACAAAAAATTGCCCGATCCCAAGCACCGGTTTTTATCACTGGTGAATCGGGAACAGGTAAAGAAGTCGTGGCCAATCTGGTCCATCGCCTGAGTAACCGCAATGAAGGTCCTTTTATTGCGATTAACTGTGGCGCCATTCCGACTGAGTTGATGGAAAGCGAACTGTTTGGGCATAAGAAAGGCAGCTTTACCGGCGCTGCTCAGGACAAACAGGGACTGATTCAATCTGCCCATGGTGGCAGTCTGTTTCTGGATGAAATTGCAGAATTACCGCTTTCTATGCAGGTCAAATTGTTACGTGCCGTACAGGAAAAACGTATTCGTCCACTCGGTTCGGATACCGAAATTGATGTGGATTTCCGTGTGATCAGTGCCACGCATCAGGATCTGGAAGCCTTGGTGCAACAAGGCAAATTCCGTCAGGATTTATATTTCCGTATTCATGTAATGGATCTGACTTTACCGCCATTACGTGAACGAGGCCAGGATATTCTGTTATTGGCCGAACACTTTATTCAGAAGATTTGCCAGGAATGGGGCATTCCCAATAAAAAACTGACCGAACGTAGCAAAGAGTTCTTATTGGGACAATATTATCCAGGTAATGTACGTGAATTGCGTAATATTATGGAACGCGCAATTACTTTAAGTGATGAAGAGCGGATTGATCTTCAGCATTTGCAGAGTGCACCGCTACGTCATGCGCTTAACAGCCCTCAGGAGATAAATACGCTCACGAGCGAGATCATTGCGACCGAAACCCTGATTGCACCTAAAAAGCTGCCTGAAGAGGGTCTAGAACTATATTTGGAAAAGGTCGAGAAAGAAATTTTACTGAATGCGCTGAATCTGACCCATTGGAACCGGACACTGGCCGCCAAAAAACTCGGCATGTCATTCCGTTCCCTGCGCTATCGTTTGAAAAAGTTCGGACTGGATACCGAAGAAGACGAATAATTATTTTTGCAGGAGCAGCAAGTCTGTGACATGTTCCAGATAACTCTCCTCACGCATTTCCTGCTTAAACGGATAGTTGAAATGCGGCTGTACGCCCCGCCCTTCAATCATCTGGCCACTCGGGCTAAAGTATTGCGATACTGTCATCTGTAGAGCCGAACCGTTGCTTAAAGGAAAGAGTTTCTGTACTACGCCTTTGCCATAGCTTTTTTCGCCTACGACCCAGGCACGGTTATGTTCTTTCAGGGCTGCTGTAAACACTTCTGCTGCAGAAGCCGAGCGGTTATTAATCAATACCCCAACTTTCAGATTCTGAAACTCAAAACTCGGCAAGGCCTGAAATTGCTGATTACCTTCAGCGCGGCTTTTGGTCGACACAATCACGCCCTGATTCAAAAATAAATCGGCAGATTCAACTGCAGCCGAGAGTAAGCCACCGGGATTATTGCGTAAATCAAATAGCACGGCTTTTAAGCGCTTGTCGGCATAGCTTTCGATTAGACGTTTGATTTCATTGGCAGTATCTTGCTGAAAAACCTTGACCTGTAAAACCAGAACCTGATTATTGTGCAGGCTCGATTTAATTTCAGTATCCAGTTTGGTATTGCGGACCAGACGAACGGCCGGACTTTGCGGGGAGAGCTGAATCATGAGCGTAGAGCCAACGGCTCCGCTCAATAACTGCCGGACTTGTTCCTGATTCAGGCTATTTAATACCTGATCGTCAATTTTATAAACCGTGACGCCATTTCGAAGTCCCTGCTTGGCTGAATCAGCATCGGAACTCAGTCCCTGAACTACCCATTGCTTCAACCGCGGGTCAAATTGCAGATCAAAATCAATGCTGGCCAGATCACCTTCGGTATATTCACGCAGTTGCTTATAATCTTCAGGCGACAAATAACGGGAATAGCGATCTAAGCCACTGACCAGACCCTGAATGGCCTGTTGAAACAAGGCATCGTCATTTTTATCTTGGATATAATTATCTTTTACGATGCCATAAATTTGTACGAATTCTTGAATGGATGCCACAGGAATTTCGGAATAGACCTGCCCATCCATTTCCATATCATCGAATGCCGGCTCATTTGAACCCGCACCCCAAGCTGAATGACTCAAACACATCAGTAAGCATGGTATTACAACAGACTTCCAGCGTGTTCTTGCCATTCTTTGACCTTTTTAGAATTTTATCGAAAATTATGCATCAAGCTGAATCAGGTTACGACCTTGCATTTCAGCAGGTACCGGAACTTGCATCAGACTTAATAAAGTCGGTGCTACATCTGCCAATACACCGCCTTCTGCAATCGTGGCCTGAGTTGGGCCGACATAAATAAACGGAACCAATTCAGTGGTATGCTGAGTATGTACCTGACCACTGTGATAGTCCTGCATCTGCTCTACGTTACCATGATCGGCAGTCACAATCATATGACCTTTTTGCGCCATTACCGCTTCATAAACCCGGCCCAAACAGGTATCAACCGCTTCAACAGCTTTCACCGCAGCATCGAATACACCCGTATGACCGACCATATCACCATTGGCAAAGTTCACCACCAGCAGGTCAAATTCACCTGAATTGATCGCAGCCACCAGCTCATCAGTCACTTCATAAGCACTCATTTCCGGTTTAAGGTCATAAGTGGCTACGTTTGGCGATGGAATCAGGATACGTTTTTCACCTGGGTATTCATCTTCACGGCCGCCGCTGAAGAAGAAAGTCACATGCGCATACTTTTCTGTTTCCGCAATGCGCAGCTGTGTTTTACCCAAATCAGATAAGTATTCACCAATCGAGTTTTTCAACGCTTCAGGCATATACGCTACAGGTGCATCAATCGTGGCTTGATAACGCGTCAGCATGACAAACTTCGCCAAATTCGGCACGACTTTACGTTCAAAACCTGCAAAGTCTTTTTCTACAAATGCGCGAGTCAATTCACGGGCACGATCGGCACGGAAGTTCATGAATACGACGCTGTCACCATCCTGGATTTTTGCCAGCTCGCCAATACGGGTCGATTTGACAAACTCATCCGACTCATCAGCCGCATAAGCCTGTTCCAGACCTTCAACTGCGCTGGTAGCCGTACGAACTGCTTCACCTTCAGTGAGCAAGCGATAGGCCTGTTCAACACGATCCCAACGATTATCACGGTCCATGGCAAAATAACGGCCAATCATAGTCGCAATACGACCTTGACCTGGATATTGTGCGAATAAGGCATCAAGCTTTTCTAAAGAAGGTTGTGCGCTTTTAGGCGGCGTATCACGACCATCTAAGAATGCATGTAAATAGACTTGCGCACCGCGTTTCAGCGCTAGCTCTGCCATCGCCACGATATGATCTTCATGTGAGTGCACACCGCCTTCAGACAAAAGGCCAAGCAAATGTACTGCCCCACCTGCAGCTTTGGCTTTCTCCACCGCATCGACCAGGACTTCATGTTCAAAGAAGTCGCCAGTACGAATGTCTTTGGTAATTCGGGTAAAGTCCTGATACAGCACACGACCTGCGCCGAGGTTCATATGTCCGACTTCAGAGTTACCCATCTGGCCATCTGGCAGGCCAACATCTTCACCAGAACCCGAGATCAAACCATGCGGATGCTTGTCCTGTATCGCAGTTAAATTTGGTCGTTTAGCTGCTAAAAACGCATTGTCTTCGACCGCTTCGCGATGACCCACACCATCCATAATCACCAAAACGTGAGGGATTTTGCCAGCAGTTGCATCCGTCATAATGAAATACTCTGTTCGTCTACGAATTAATCGCTCTATTTTAGCGAAGTTTATAAAAAGAGGCCATGACCCGGCTATGGTTTAGGCCTCTCATGATGATTGATTTGTTCTATTTTCCTATGGTTTAGCGTGCCCGATGCAGCAAGTAGCCGCCGATGCCGAACATGATCAGAATCGGAATAAACACGAACCAGGCCGGAGACGGTGCATAGATCAAGCTGGCATAGCCGAGGAAATCCTGCAGATAGAAGAAACCCAGTCCGGCAAATAAAGCTATTACCAGACGAAAACCCATGGATTGCTGACGCAACGGCCCGAAGATAAATGAACAGGCGATCACCACCAAGGCGATCAGAGCAAATGGAGAGCCAAGTTTTTGCCAGAAGGCCAGCTGATAGGTTTTTGGTACCTGGCTGTATTCATGCATATAGCTCATGAAACTGACCAGTTGACTCGGCGATAAATCTTCAGGATCAATGGTCACCATATGCACATATTTGGGCTGCAATGCCAGCGCTAAAGGTTGCTGTTGCTGCTTGACCAGCGTGGCATTGCCATTTTGTAAAATATCGAACTGCTCTGTGTTGTCCAGCGTCCAGGAACCATCTTTAACGAATTGCCCCTGATCTGCCTGCAAGGTACCGCGCAAACGATAGTTCTGGTCAAAGTCCAGCATCTGCACATTTTTCAGCTGGCCTTGCGAGTTAGCATAATCGATATAAATAAAGCGCTGCCCTTCCCGAGTCCAGTAACCACGCACTTCACCGAGTTGAGCGGCTTTACTAGCACTCTTGACGCTTTTGGCCTGTTCATTGGTATACGGAATGACCCACTCGCTCAGGGCAAAAGACAACACCACCAACAGCAGTGCTGAACGGATGACCCAGCCGACAATGCGCCATAAGCTCACACCAACCGAACGCATCACAATCAGCTCACTATTCGAGGCTAATGTACCAAGACCTAAAACTGCACCAATCAGTGCAGAAATCGGCAGGATTTCATATAAATAATTTGGTGCCCCCCAAAGCACATATTTCAAGGCATCCCAGGCACCATAACCATCTTTGAGCGAGCCAAGCTCACCCAGATAAGTAAATAATACCTGTAAACCCGCCAATACCGCGGTTGCACCCAGCATGGCCAGCGCAGTGGTTTGGGTCACATGTTTTGCAACTATACGACGTGCCAACATTGTTAAGACCTCACTCGCTGAATCTGTTTCTTGATTTTCGGGCCTAATTTCTGTTTACGTGAGAACAAGGCACCAGCAATTGCATAAGCTATCAGGATCAATGGATAGGCCCAAATGCCCATTTCTTCTTTACTGATCCGGGTCTTCACTGCCATCAAGGCCACAATCAGACTGGCAAAAATCATGAGGGCAGGAAATAACTTGAGATATCGACCCTGTCGTGGACTCACTTCAGACAAGGCCACGGCCAGAATCAGGGCAATCAGAATCGCAAAAGGAACAAACACCCGCCAGCCCAACTCACTGGCCACCACAGGATCCTGACGGTTCTGCCACAATTGCGAGGTCGGTAAGGCCTCAACTTCAGTACTGGCAAATTGCGCTTCTTCATCGCTTTCTAAGCGCAGACGATAGCTTTCAAATTCAGCTTGAGTATATTGCGGTGTACCCGGATAGATCTCATAACGGCGTCCATTGACCAAATCCACCACATTGGCAGCATCATTCGGTACCTCAATTCGGGTGGCTTCCTGCGCCAAAATCATCACATCCGGTTTGCCTTCTTTTTCCGCACGCTGATAAAAGAAAATATCTTTTAAATTTTTACGGTCTTCTGACAGGTCACCGGCATAAATGGTATAGGGCCCAGAGGAGATAAATTCTTTCGGTCGCACCAGGTCAAAGCCGGTACGTACCGCCTGACTGGTGGTCAGGGCTTCAAACTGGCGAATGCCCCACGGCGCAGCCCACAGCATCAATCCGGCCTGAGCAATCAAAAACACCAGGGTCATCGGCACCAGTAGACGCGCCAATTGATGCCGACTGACGCCACTGCCATTCATCACGGCCATTTCATGGTCGACATATAAACGGCCAAACACCAGCATCAGTCCAATAAAGAAACCGAGCGGAAGAATCAGGGTCAAGAATTCAGGCAAACGGTAGCCAATAATGCTAAATAAAATGCCTGCATCCAGACGGCCTTGTGCCGCGACACCAAAATACTTGATCAGTCGACCGCCCATCATGATCAAGGTCAATAAGGCAATCACCACCAAGGATGTCGAGACAACTTGCTTGACCAGATAACGCCGAATAATCAAATTAATTCTTCCAAAATAAGGTCCATAAAACGAGTGCTAGTTTACCCGAATAGCAAAAATATAAAACCTAGGCCGCCCTGCCCATTGAAAATCTATTCGGATAAATGTTTCAATGACTGAATGATTTACCCATCTAGACAGGCGTGAAAACAGAATATGAAACTTACAATTAATACGTCATTCCCAGAGAATGGATCAAGTCAATCTTTGTTGATTTTAGTTGACTCAGAACAACTTCAGAATACAACCGCAACCTATCAAATCAATAATTTAGACACATTAATTGAAGCCTCTCAATTCAAGGCAGCGTTGGCGGAAAGCCTGAGCCTGATTGGTCAGGTGAGCCAGTCCAGCCATGCAGCACTAATTGGTTTAGGCAAGGTCGCTGAACTGCAACCGGCAAAACTTGCAAAAATCGCGCAAACTATTATTCAAGTCACTCAAAAAAAATTCAAACAGATTTCTGTAGATCTGACACAACTTCCACAAGAATTCCATTATCTGTTTGCGCTCTTCCTGACTCAGGCCAGCTATGGTTATGATGAATATAAATCCAAGAAGAATGAATTTGTGCTCGAGCAGATCGACCTGATTGCCACTCATAGCGTCTTAACTACCGAACAGTTGCAACTGGTACAAGCAGTGCAAAGCGGACAAAATCTGGCACGTGACCTGGGCAACCGTCCGGGCAATATCTGTTTCCCTGAATATCTTGCAGAACAGGCGGTGGCTTTGGCGGCTGAATATCCGGAGCTGCTTAAAGTCACTCTGCTGGATGAACAGCAGATGGCAGATTTAGGCATGGGTGCCTTCCTTGCAGTAAGTAAAGGTTCAGACCGTCCGGGCCGTATTATCAGCATGGAATATCAGTCAGAACGTAGCGAAGCACCGGTAGTCTTGGTCGGCAAAGGTATTACTTTTGATACTGGCGGTATTTCACTTAAACCGGGCGCAGGCATGGACGAGATGAAATACGACATGTGCGGTGCAGCCTCTGTACTCGGTACGATGCGTGCACTGTGTGAGTCCCGCTTACCTCTACATGTGGTGGGAACCATTGCTGCAGCAGAAAACATGCCTTCAGGCAAAGCCACCCGTCCTGGCGATATCGTAACCACCATGAGTGGTCAGACGGTTGAAATCCTGAATACCGATGCCGAAGGTCGTCTGGTGCTGTGTGACACCTTGACTTATGTAAAACGTTTTAACCCTGCTTTGGTGATTGATATCGCAACCTTAACTGGTGCCTGTGTGGTCGCTTTAGGTTCAGTGCTGACGGGTCTGTTCACGCCAGATGATAAACTGGCAGCAGAACTGGAAGCTGCCGGCCAGCACTCCTTTGACCGGGTATGGCGTATGCCGGTACTGGATGACTATCAGGAACAGCTGGATTCACCATTTGCCGACATTGGCAATATCGGTGGTCCAAAAGCTGGTTCTGTGACTGCAGCCTGCTTCCTGCAACGTTTTACCCGTGAATATCGCTGGGCACATCTGGATGTTGCAGGTACGGCATGGAACTCAGGTACCAATAAAGGTGCAACCGGCCGTCCAGTTCCATTATTGATGCAATTCCTGGCGAATCGCGTTCAAAGCAATGGCTAAAGTCAGCTTTTATTTATTTGAAAAAAGCCCTGAACGACAAGTGGACAGCACTTGTCGTTTATGCCGTAAGATTCTGCGTCAGCCGGCGCGGATCTGGTTATTATGTGCCGATGCAGCATTGCAACAGCAGCTAGATGAACGTTTGTGGAGTTTTGACCCCAGCAGCTTTATTCCACATGGTATTGACCAGCCTGAGTCAACAGTCTGTATTTCGGCGACACTACCAGAACAGTCCAACTGGATTATTTTCAATTTTAATCCGGAAGCACTTGAACCTTACGCAAAATTTAGTCACATTATTGAGATCATTGAAAACCGTGAAACGGCTAAACAGCTGGGACGTGAAAAATTCAAGCAATATCGTCGTTTAGGTATTGAACCGGACACCCATAAGCTTTAACTGATATCATCCACAAGGAGAGGCACGTGGCATTAAATGTAGGTCCCGATTTTAAACAGCGCTGGTTAAATGTACCGGAAGCTGTACGTCAGACCTTTATCGATGACCTCTCTCGGATCTGCGATATTTTAAAGCCAGAAACGTCTTTGGAAGAATGGCAGAGTCGCGACCAGCGCTTGCAGCAGGAATCTGAACGTAAGATCGAAGCCGCCTATGCGCAGCGCAAAGCCGAATTGATTGAAGAAGCTCGTATTCGCAAACAGCTCGCGCTTGAAAAGGCCTTGGCCGAGAAACGTGCTGAAGAACAGGCCTATCAAGAACAGCTACGTCATGAGGAACAGCGCAAATTTAGCGAACAGAGTCAGGCGCTCGCTGAAATAAATACGCATCTAGAGGCTGAAGTGCAGCACTATGTCGCACGTTATGCAAGAAATCCTGAGACGACTTTTGATTTTGCCAGAGGTCGCATCCAAATTGAGGATCAGAGCATTTTATCCGAATTAGAAAGTGTGCGTTTACGTCTGGAACTTGAGGCAGAAGCCGTGATTGAACAGACCGTCAATGCACTGCGTGAAAAAATGCGTGCGGCGGCCAAAGAAGAAATCGAGTATATGCTGAAAAATTCAGAATTTTCTGACCAGCCACGCAATATTTAAATGATCCTTTCAGATTAAAAAAGCCCGAAAATTCGGGCTTTTTTGTCTTCTATGTTGCGTCTTAGAAAAAATCTGCCAGCATAAAGGCAGCATTTCCAAGCAGATAGCCAATGCTTAATAAAGTGCCAATCCAGAGGATGCCACCCGCAATATTATAAAAGCTGAATGTGGCAAAGCTCATATGCGCTGAACCGGCAGCAAAAGGGCCAAATGAGCGGACAAAGGGAATAAAACGTGCGATTAAAATAGTTTTACCGCCATGTTTCATAAAATAGTGGTTGGTTTTCACCATATATTCCGGCTTGAAATAACGTGAATGTTGGTTGAAATATTTTAAGCCGAGAACTTTTCCGGTGTAATAATTCACGCTATAGCCCAGCACCGAGGCAGTGAATAACAACAGCCCCATCGAATGCAAGGTCACCAGGTCGCTGCTGGCGCACAAAGCTCCCACAGCCAGCAATAGACTGTCACCCGGCAGGAAAAAGAAAAATACAGAACCGGTTTCTGCAAAAATCACCAGAAACAGGATTGCATAAATCCATACCCCATATTGATCGAGCAATAGCGGCAATGACTGTTCCAAGTTAAGTAAAAAATCGAGCATTCGACCCGTCCACCAAGGCAATATTTGCAAGTTGAACTGCTGATTATCCCGAAAAATAAAAAAACAGTCTAATTTTTCAATCAGACTGTTCAGTAAATCAACATTTCTCTTATTTTAAGAAACCATTTTCAGCCAGAAAATTCATGCTGATTTTCGATTGTTCAGTGGTTTCGGCGGCTTTATCACCGAGCAATAAACGCTCGATATAACGTGCCAATACATCCACTTCCAGATTGACCTTGCTGCCAACTTTCCAGGTACCAATATTGGTCCGTTCAGCAGTATGCGGAATCAGGTTCAGACTAATCACACTACCACGCAAATGATTAATCGTCAGGCTAATACCATCGACTGTAACCGAACCTTTTTCTGCCAGATATTTGGCAATTTCAGCAGGTGCAGTGACTTCATAATAAATCGAACGTGCATCTTCACGAACCAGCGTGATCTCGCCGACTGCATCGACATGACCTGACACAATATGACCGCCAAAACGCGTAGTCGGCAACATGGCTTTTTCGACATTGACAGGTTGACCGGCTTTCCAGGTGCCGAGTGTAGTCCGGTTCAGGCTTTCACGGGAAACATCAGCCGTATACCAGTTCTCGCCCCAGTCGATCACGGTCAGGCAGATGCCGTTGGTCGCAATAGAGTCACCCAGATGTACATCGGACATGTCTAGATCGGTGTGGATGCGTAAACGCACATCGCCTCCAACGCTTTGCAGACTTTCGACTTTGCCGAGGCTTTCGATAATACCTGTAAACATTTTTATTTCCTTTTCAATTCTTTTACCAGAGGGCCAACTGGGTACTAACGCCGGTCGTATCCACACCACCCAATTCTGCATAATGATGCAGCTGGCTGAGTAATTGACGGATCGGTGGACCTGACTTGGCATGGGTATCGGTAATCACAATAAATTCCAGCACGCGGGCACGTTCAGACTGGCGCTGTTTGCTAACACGATAACGCGGCACATCCTGGGTTAGCAAGGTCACCCGGCCACGTTTCAGATTGGCCTGTAACAAATCGGTAGCGCTGATATTACCGTCAGTTGAATAACTGGTCAGAATGAAACGTGCATTGATGGTGGCCAACAGGCTCTCGTAAGCTTCTTTGGCATATTTAGAGGAATTGTACTGGCTCGGACGCTCTTTGCGCCATGCCCGGTCAATCCCGCTCTTAAAGCCCTTGGTATCCGGAGTCGGTAAATCGGCCTGATCCCATAAGGTCAGCGCATTCAGCACATGATAATTACTGCTATAAGCATGCTGATTATACGGTGGATCCAGATAAGCCACATCTACTTCAAAGCCGCTCATCTGGTTGGCCAGATGCTGGGCATCGACACACCACATTTCTGCAGCCATTCCCTTTTTCTGATCCGACTCGCAAAAACGGCTTGGCGTTAACCATAATAAAGATTCAATCCGTTCCAGTGCAGTTTGGGTTTTCCCGCCCCAGCCATGATGAAAGCTTTTGAAAACGCCTGAAGTATTGCTGACAAAACTGGCGGAATACAGCAAGGGTGCCAGCAAGGCAGACATTTCCACATCATCAATTGCACCTTGTGCCTGCCAGGCTGCAATCTGCTGACGGATGGCATCAATACGCATGCCGTTACGACGTTTAAAGAACAAACGATCACGGGCTGGATCATAAATTTCATCATTACGCGGACACAGGTTATGCGTCACCCAGCCTTTAACTTCCGGCAGACGGTTCAGATAATCAATCGCTTTCTGATAGCCACCGAGTTCTTTAAATGCCGGTGCTTCAGTACAGGCCAGTACCGCATGATTCAGCGCGTGGCTATACGGCTCCCAATCATTGGCAATGACGCGATAACCATTCTGACGGGCCAAACGCGAGACCACACCTGAACCTGCAAAAAAGTCAGCAAAAATCGGAGCACGACCATCAGCACGGTTCAGGGTTCCCGTACTTTCCAACGCTTCCAGAATTAAATGCAGTAAACGGCGTTTGTTGCCCAGATAAGGAACCAGCTGATGGAAAAGATATTCATCGGTGGTACGTGCCGCATGGCGACGTTTATGATAAACCGTAGACTCTGAACTCATAGTGTCTCTTGAAAAGGAATTAGCCTGAAGCGCACGTCATCACCTAAGCGAGTTACATCGCGCAGCTTAAATCGGAGTTGTTCGGCCATATGGCTAAATTCTGCATTAAACATGGTACGCGCGGACTGACCCAATAGGGTCGGTGCAACGTAACTGATCAGTTCATCAACCAATTTTTGTTGTAAAAATGCCGTAGATAAGGTCGCCCCTGCTTCCACCAACACATCATAAATCTGATGCTGTTGAACCAGTTGCTTTAATAATTCTGATAAAGGTTGTACCGGCAAGTGCAGCACACCTAGGTCTGCAAGCTCCTGACGAAATGGCCCCATGACCATCACTGTTTCAGGTTGCGCTAAAATCTTTGCACTCAGTGGCAGACGTCCCTGACGGTCCAGAATAATCCGTTTCGGTTGCACCACGGTCTTGATCTCTTCAACGCCATCCAGTTGACGCACATTCAGTTCACAGTCATCCGCAAGAACCGTATCAATCCCGGTGATCACTGCGCCTGAAATCGCACGCCAATGCTGTACATCCTGACGCGCTTCCACACCGGTAATCCATTTCGATTCACCCGATGCCATTGCGGTACGGCCATCCAGGCTTGAGGCAATTTTTAAACGCACATAAGGCATGCCAGTCGCCATGGCTTTCAGGAAACCTTGATTCAGCTCATGCGCTTCATCTTCACAGATGCCAACGTCTACCTCAATGCCCGCATCTTTCAGGATCTGTACGCCCTTTCCGGCCACTAGCGGATTGGGATCAGGACAGGCCACGACAACTTTAGCCACACCTGCTTCCACCAGACCTTTGGCACAAGGCGGTGTCCGGCCATAATGCGCACAAGGTTCTAAAGTCACATAAGCGGTTGCACCACGTGCCTGTTCACCGGCCTGACGCAGCGCAAAGACTTCAGCATGTGGCTGGCCGGCTTGGGGATGAAAGCCTTCACCAATCACGATGCCATCTTTAACAATGACACAGCCGACATTCGGATTCGGTTTGGTGGAATATTGCCCCTGACGTGCCAATTCAATGGCCCGGCGCATCCAGATTTGATCTTGATTCAGTTCAGCCATGCTTATTCTTGTAATTCTCGTTGTTGCATCTGTTCAATCTGATGACGAAAAGCTTCGACATCCTGAAAATCCTGATAGACCGAAGCAAAACGCACATAGGCAACATGATCCAGAGCAAATAAAGACTGCATCACGATTTCACCGATGGTACGTGATTTCACATCACGCTCACCCAGACGGCGAATCTGTAGCTGAATATCGCTCAGCACTGTTTCAATCTGCTCCTGGGTCACCGGGCGTTTTTGCAAGGCATGCATCAGGGAACGGCGTAATTTGGCTTCATCGAAAGGTTCATTTTTGCCATCCGACTTGATGACGCGCGGCATCACCACTTCATAGCTTTCAAAGGTAGTGAAGCGTTCATTACAACTGACACATTCACGGCGACGACGAATCTGACAGCCTTCAGCTGCCAGGCGTGAATCAATCACTTTACTGTCTGCAGTATTGCAAAATGGGCAATGCATAGCGGTTTAATTGAACAAATCCAGATGGATTCCGAGTGTAGCAAAAATTACAAACTTTGTAGAGTTTTACGCAACATATAGAAAAAAAACAGCCCATTCGGGCTGTTTTACACTATATATTGATTATGGTGGATTTATTATTATTCGACACGTTCGCCATGTTGGCTTAAATCCAGACCCATACGCTCATCATCAGATGCTACACGGATTCCAATGATCAAGTCGATGACTTTCAGGATAATGAAGGTCATGATCGCAGAGTAAGCAATTGTCGCCAGTACACCTTCCACTTGCACCCAAAGCTGATGCATGACATTTGCAGGAGCATTGTCCCCCATGATGAATTCGCTGGCAAAGAACGCGGTTAAAATCGCGCCGACAATACCACCTACACCATGCAAACCAAAAGCATCTAAAGAGTCATCGGCTTTCAATGCACGTTTCAGTGCAGTAATCCCCCAGAAACACACCACACCACCGATCAGACCCATCGCCAATGCACCGCCTACAGTCACAAAACCTGCAGCTGGAGTAATGACCACCAGACCAGCAACTGCACCCGATACGCCGCCCAGTACAGAAGCTTTACCACGTGCCAGTTTTTCAGTGATTAACCAGGAGATGGCTGCTGCCGCTGCTGCGACTTGAGTCACGATCAAGGCATAGCCTGCAGAACCGTTGGCACCTAATGCAGAACCACCGTTGAAACCGAACCAGCCTACCCAGAGCAAAGATGCACCAACTACTGTAAGCGTCAGGTTATGCGGTGCCATAGATTCACGACCCAAACCCATACGTTTGCCCAGCATATATGCCGCTACCAGACCGGCAACACCCGAGTTGATATGTACAACCGTACCACCGGCAAAATCAAGCGCGCCGTCGTTACCTAACCAGCCACCACCCCATACCCAGTGGGTAATTGGTGCATAAACAATCACCACCCAAAGTGCGATAAAAGCAACGAAAGCACCAAATTTCATACGCTCTGCAATCGAACCGCTGATGATGGCAACCGTAATGATGGCAAAAGTCATTTGGAAAATCACAAACAGGATTTCAGGAATCGTGCCTGAAAGCGCCTCTGTGGTAATACCGGCCAGCATGAATTTATCCAGGCCACCTATAAAGGCATTGCCTTCACCGAAAGCTAGGGTATAACCAATAATCACCCAAGCAATACTGACCACCGCCGCAGCAATAAAGCTATGTGCCATCGTCGCCAGAACGTTTTTCTTGCGGACCATACCGCCATAAAATAGCGCCAAGCCAGGAATGGTCATGAGTAAAACTAGAGCGGTAGAGGTTAAAACCCAGGCGGTATCGCCGGTATCTAGCGTTGGTTCTTCTTCTGCAGGCGCTGCAGCTTCAACTGGCGCTGCTTCAGCAATTGCTGCTATCGTGTCTGTTGTTGTATTTGTTGTATCGCCTGCTTCTTCAACAAGCACAATTTCTTCTGTCGGTGCTGTTGCTGTTGCAGCTTCTTCAGCCCATGCAACAGAACCACCAAAAAGAGCGCCGGCCATGCCGAACGCGAGTAGCATTTTTTTCATTCGTATCCCCCAACCAAGTTTTTGTGAGTTATTAGGTACTCAGCAAACTTCGTGCCAAGTTAGACAGCGTCTGCACCTGTTTCACCTGTACGAATACGGATGACTTGTTCCAAGTTAGTCACGAAAATTTTTCCGTCACCGATTTTTCCAGTGCTCGCCACACGAGTAATAGATTCAATCACCGCGTCTACCATTTCATCGCTAATCGCGATTTCAATTTTGACTTTCGGCAAGAAATCTACAACGTATTCAGCACCACGATAGAGTTCAGTGTGGCCTTTTTGACGACCAAAGCCTTTCACTTCAGTTACAGTGATGCCTTGAACACCAATTTCAGACAATGCTTCGCGAACATCGTCTAATTTAAAAGGTTTTACAATTGCAGTTACGAGCTTCATGTTTGTTTTCCTTCGGCTTATTTCACCAGTAAGGTTTTACGTTCAAATTTCATGCCAAGATTCCTAAGGTCGGGGGAAATTAGAAAGCCCGGCATGTGGTTTATTTATACCTTATTTTATACGGATAAAGACTTTGAATCTTCAAAAAATAGACATTTTTTATGTGGATTTTTACAATATCTTTAATCGAATAAGTCTATATTTTGTCTGAAATACTATAGTCTGCATTTTAGCAATGCTAAACTGTCGGTTCCTTTCTACGGCGATGGATCAGACAATGATTGAAACTTTATTACAAGCAATTTTGCAGCAAGTCGAACAACCTAAGAAAGATTTGGAACATAATATCCGTGCCCTGTTAAATGAAGCTGTGGCGAAAATGGATTTGGTGTCTAAAGAAGAAATAGAACGTCAGCGTACTGCCCTAAATAATGCCAATCATCGCCTGAATGATTTGCTCAAACAGGTGGAAGCATTAGAAGAGAAAATTTCGAACAAAAAATAAGCACAACTACAGTGCACAAAAGACACCAGAACTATAAAAATAACGCACCATATTGGAACAATAATAATGTCTTTTGCTAAAATTTATACGCGAGGCTTGCTGGGCCTGCATGCGCCTTTAATTGAAGTCGAAGTTCATGTCAGTTCGGGTATGCCTTCGCTCACTATAGTAGGGCTTCCCGAAGCGGCGGTACGTGAAAGTAAAGACCGGGTACGCTCTGCCATTTTGAATAGCGGCTTTCAATTTCCGACCAAACGTCTGACCATTAATCTGGCTCCTGCAGATTTACCGAAAGATGGATCACGTCTGGACTTACCGATTGCTTTAGGCATTTTAGTGGCCTCTGGGCAGCTGCCTGAAAATTGCACCGAGCATCTTGAATTTATTGGCGAGTTGGCCCTCGATGGTCAATTACGTTCTGTCAGCGGCATCTTGAGTATTGCCATTGCCTGTCAAAGTGACCAGCATCAACTGATTTTACCTGGCCCAAATGCACAGGAAGCTTGTCAGCTCCCAGACTTTAAAGTCTTTGCAGCCAATCATCTGAAAGAAGTGTGTGAACATCTTTCCCAGACACAGCGCTTGCCGCACGTAGAAGCCAGCTCACTCGCTACAGATCATTTATATAAATTTGATCTGGCGGATGTAAAAGGACAATTGCGACCACGGCGTGCTTTGGAAATTGCCGCGGCAGGTGGTCATTCCCTGCTGTTTCGAGGCCCACCTGGAACAGGCAAGACCTTGCTGGCCTCCCGATTGGCCAGTATTTTACCGCCCTTAAAGACGCAGGAAAATCTGGAAGTGGCCAGTATTTATTCGGTGGCGAATGCCAATCACCCTTTTGGGCAACGGCCTTTTCGAGCACCGCACCATACTGCTTCTGCAGTAGCATTGGTCGGTGGCGGCTCACACCCCAAACCAGGAGAAATTACTCTGGCACATTTAGGGGTTTTATTTCTGGACGAGCTACCAGAATTTGACCGTAAAGTTTTGGAAGTCTTACGGCAGCCTTTGGAAGCCAAGGAAATTGTTATTTCCCGGGCATCACGCCAAATTACCTTTCCGGCTAATTTCCAGTTAGTAGCTGCCATGAATCCCTGTCCATGTGGGTATGCATTCAATCAGGATATCCGTTGCCAATGTTCGCCGGAAAGTATTAAGCGCTATCAGAACCGGATTTCAGGCCCCCTGCTGGATCGGATTGATTTGCATATTGATGTACCGCCATTACAGGCGCATGAGCTACAGGACAATCGACCCGCCGAAGACTCCGAAACGGTCAGACAGCGCGTCATTGCAGCCTATGAAATTCAGATGCAACGGCAAAATACCTTGAATATGAGTTTGAGTCCAAAACAGCTAGAGCAATATGCCGCATTAGATCAGTCTGCCCAGAAGATGCTTGAAATAGCTCAGCAAAAACTGAATTTATCAGCACGTGGCTATCATCGGGTCTTGCGTGTTGCACGCACCATTGCCGATTTAAATCAAAGTCCAGATATTCAAAGTCAGCATCTTTCGGAGGCCCTGTCTTATCGCGGGCAGCAGCAGATTTAGGTCATTAAAAAAGGCGACCTAAGGTCGCCTTTTTATCTAAAGAGGATTAGAAGCTATAACCGAGTCCAAATACGACTTTATTCTTTTGTTTTTCATCAAAACGGTCATAACCACCCAAAATATAATTCATGCTTGCAGTTACACCTGTGTCACCAAGTGGCTTGCTTAAACCGATGTCAAAATGACGGAAGCCAAAATTTTCCGTGGTTCCTTCAATAAAGTCACCTGATTTTTCATAAGCATATAAACCTAAAGCAGTATCCAAGCTAAAATCTTGTGGTAAAGCATAGCTATAAGTGGCTTTTAAATAGGTATCACCTGCATTGCCCCAAGTGGTATCTTCAAGAAGGGTTTGTGCTGTAACGCCCAAATCTTTATAGCTCATACCCAATAACAGCTCAAATCCATCAGAATTGACATCAGATTCATAATAATAATAGTAGGTCGTACCGATCGTTAAACCTAAGTCATCATTGACTGCATGGCTATAGCCAGCATAGAAGTTATTTTCGAAAGCATCACGTCCTTCTTCAGACAAAGGGTAATCTAGCGTAGATCCCCACCAACCTGCATAGAAGCCAGACGCATGGTTATAATCAAGTCCACCTTGTAAGGTAGCGCCGCTATTTTCAGGAATGTTAGTAATACCACGCAGGTTATAGCTTGAAAGTACGCTGATATTTCCAGATACCGTATGTTCAGCAACAGGTTCTTCGGCAAAAGTAAAAGAAGATACAGCGCCCAATAAAGCAAGAGATAATACTTTTAATGTTAATTTCATTGTGTGGCTCCCCCAGATCGTCTGAGACGTTTTTATGATCATTGATTAAACTCAAGTTCAAAATTTGCAAGAGCTATGCCAATCTGGATAAAAGGAACCAAAATAATAAATCTAAAAAGAAAAATAAAATTTAAATCATTGTTTTTAAATTAAAATTTAAATTATGAAAAACTGAATTATCTAGGCTTTCTCTTAAATAAATGTATTTAAGGGTATTTCTTCACTTTTTTAATACTTATACATAATCATTTACAATTTGCCCCATTTTGATTCCATTTTTGTAATGATTAAAATTTGTGCTAAAAAATAGTGCGTAATTTTTGATCATATTTTTCTCCCGTTTCAAAATAAATAAGCTGATCACATTCATTTCACCACTTTAGAAATATCATTTATAATTTCCAATAAAATTATGTTTTTACTCACTTTTTACCGATAGGTTAGAAATTAATCACCTCAAATCCTTGCTATTGTTTAATTTGAGTTAAAAAAATCTAAACTTTAGTGGAATATATCCAATAAAAAATGACATTTTTTCAGCAATTCTTATACAATTCCTAAAAAATTCCGATCAATTTGTATAAGGCTCTCTTCCCAATGCAAAATTCAAAAAAATTAACATTAGCAGTTTTGATTCAGGCTGCTTTGGTTTCTACCGCTTTCGCTAGTGAACAAAGCGAGTCTAAAGGTTTTGTAGAAGATGCTGAAGGTTCTGTACTTTTCCGGACTGGCTATTTGCACCGTGATAAAACCAATTACACTGATAACCAAACAGGTGAACGCAAAGTTGTTAATGATACGAGCTCATTTGCCCAAACTGCGATTGTTAAACTAGACTCTGGCTTTACTCAAGGTACTGTAGGCTTTGGTGCTGGTATTATTGGTGATGCTTCATTTAAGTTAGGTAATAATAATAATGCTGGTAATGGGATGATTCCTCGTGAAGCTGGTTTTAATGACCAGGGGGAATATAAAAAAGGCATTGGTGATACTTACGATCACTGGGCACGTGGTGGTGCTTATATAAAAGCTCGCGTGTCTAACACAACTGCTGTATATGGTACTCAGGTTCTTGATATTCCTGTATTAGCAAGTAATACAGCACGTTTAGTACCGGAATATTTCGAAGGTTTATTGGTTACAAGCAACGAAATTGATAACCTGACTTTGACTGCTGGTAAATTCACAAAGAACCAATATTCAGACCAAATCAATTCTGATGGGAATGAACTTGACCGTGCTGTGGTTTGGGGTGCGAAATATAAATTTAATGATGCCTTCAATACATCTTATTATGGTGTAGATGTTAAAGATAAACTTGATCGTCACTATGTTAATGCGAACTATAGCTATACCTTGGCTAATGACAGCACCTTAACTCATGACTTCAGTGGTTATCATACTGAATTTGATAAAGATGCGTCCACTTTCTCAGAAACAACTACAGACTTGTCTGACCGTCAAAACTCTATCTGGGCAGTTTCTACTACTTATAATAAAGATGTACATAATGTAATGCTCGCTTATCAACAGAATAGTGGTAATACCGGCTATGACTATGGTAGCAATGCGGACGGTGCACAATCTATTTACATGCCAAACTCATACTTATCTGACTTTGTTGGTAATGATGAGAAATCGCTTGGCTTGCAATATAATTACAGCTTCAAGAACCACGGTCTTCCTGGTTTAAACTGGACTTCTGCATTTGTATACGGTTGGGATATCAACGTAAATAACTCAGATAAAGAAGGCCAAGAACGTGAGTTCTTTAACCAAGTAAAATATACGGTTCAATCTGGTTTTGCCAAAGATAGTAGCTTACGTGTTCGTCACTCTTACCTACGTGCTAGCGACAACTACCAAGCTGGCAACTACATTGGTGACACTAATGAATGGCGTATCTGGTTAGACATTCCTGTGAAATTATTCTAATTCACACGAATTTCAAGCCATAAAAAAACCTGCACATTGTGCAGGTTTTTTTTTATTCTAGGCTTTAAAATTTTAAAGCCTAGACCACAGAAAGCAATTATTTGTTTGCTTCTGCATAAGCTTCGATTGAGCTCATAACTTCTTGTTTCGCAACATCAGCACCTTCCCAACCACTGAGCTTGACCCATTTTCCTTGCTCTAAATCTTTGTAGTGCTGGAAGAAATGTTCGATCTGGCTAATCAACAATGGAGGAAGATCAGTATATTCCTGAACATCTTTGTAGATTGGAGTCAGTTTGTCATGTGGAACTGCAACCAGTTTCGCATCAACACCACCGTCATCTTCCATGTTCAATTTACCGACAGGACGACAACGAATGACTGAACCTGGCTCTACTGGATGAGGCGTTACAACCAGTACGTCTAATGGGTCACCATCAAGCGATAATGTGTTTGGTACATAACCGTAGTTTGCTGGGTAGAACATTGCTGTACCCATGAAACGGTCTACAAATAACGCATCAGAATCTTTATCGATTTCGTATTTGATTGGTGCTGCATTTGCAGGAATTTCGATGATCACATAGATATCATTTGGCGCATCT
Source organism: Acinetobacter lwoffii (assembly GCF_024129855.1). Lineage (GTDB taxonomy): Bacteria > Pseudomonadota > Gammaproteobacteria > Pseudomonadales > Moraxellaceae > Acinetobacter > Acinetobacter lwoffii_L. Next base: position 25,013 of record NZ_JAMXXC010000003.1, on the reverse strand, counting down.
TTACCCGCTGGGATATTGCTGTAGCTCATAGCATCACTCTTTAACAAGTTATATCTTTTAAAAAACCGCGACAATTATAACGGTTTTTAAAGATTTTTTTGGATTTTAAAATATCGAACTGTAAATATGTCCACAGACTTGATGACTTAAACCAACTTGATGATCAGCAGCAATAAAGCCACCGGACATAACATCGAGAGCAACCATACGATGGAGCGTAAAGTCGCCCAGTTGGCCAAATAGCAGATTCCGTACAACACACGAAAAACTAGATAGGCCACACCAAAAGTCATCACTACACTTTGCGGCACCACCATATATTCCGCCATTAAAATAGCAGCAATAAAGAGTGGTAAACTTTCAAAGCTGTTCTGCTGGGCAGCATTGGCGCGACTGGCCAAGCCTGAAGACTTTTCTAAAAATGCCCGTGGGTTCTGATTGTCTTTGCTGCTGAAGCCTGCTGATTTTTTTGCAATCAATGTAAACACATAAGGCAAAAGACAAGCGGCCAAAATGAGATAAATAACCCCACTAATGCTGTGCATCTGTTTTTTCTCATGAAAATTTTATCTCTATCATAGCATGGCATTTCGTGAATAAATTTTGTTAAATAGAGTGCTTTTTATTACTTGTTAAGGATTCACTATGGTCGCGCCTGATCAAAATGAAATGTTCGATGTCCTCGAGAAACAACGCCAGCATCAACGTCAAGTGGATCGCGTATTAAAAATTGTCCTGCCGATTGTGGCATTTTTGATGGCCGTCATTTGTGCCAATATGAATATTTGGTCACCGATCTTCACCTTTGCCATTTTATGGATTGCCTTTTATTTCGTAGGTATCAAGCGTACGCCACTCTGGCACTGGCTGGTCGCGATTCTGGTGTATTGTTTGATCGATAACATTCTAAGTTATGGCAGCTTTAATCAAACCGGATTTACCCGTCAGTTTGGCACTATGTTTATCTTCTTGGGAGTAGTTGGTGTAGGCCGTCCTTATTTTGACCGCTGGTTAATGAAAAAATAAAAAGTCCAAATCAAAAAAAGCGCCTGACGGCGCTTTTTTTCTTGCAGGTATTAGGCCGTTTTACGCAGATCTTTACGCAGGATTTTACCTACGTTAGATTTTGGTAATTCATCCATAAACTCGACATAACGTGGACGTTTATAACCGGTCAGGTTTTCTTTAGCGAATGCTAAAACTTCTTCTGTGGTTAAAGACGGATCTTTTTTCACGACAAACAGTTTTGGCACTTCACCTGATTTTTCATCTGGCACACCAATCGCAGCCACTTCCAGTACTTTTGGATGAGTTGCTACAACTTCTTCAATCTCAGATGGATAAACGTTAAAACCAGACACTAGAATCATGTCTTTCTTACGGTCTACAATTTTCACATAACCACGTGAATCCATGACACCGATATCACCAGTACGGAAGAAACCATTCACCATGACTTTTTCAGTTTCATCTGGACGGTTCCAGTAGCCTTTCATGACCTGAGGACCACGGATTGAAATTTCACCTTGCTCACCCAGTGGAACTTCATTGCCTTCATCATCCAGAATAGCCACTTCAGTTAATGGCAATGGAATGCCAATAGTGCCACTGAATTCTTCAGATGCAGGTGGATTTGCTGTTGCCACCGGAGAAGTTTCAGACAAGCCATAACCTTCAACGATATTGGTTCCAGTGACTTTCTTCCATGCTGCTGCAGTAGAAGGAAGTACGGCCATACCGCCACCCATCGCCATTTTCAATTTGCTATGATCAAGTTGCTTAAACTCTTCATTGTTTACCAGCGCATTGAACAATGTGTTCACTGCCGGGAAGAAAGTCGGTTGATATTTACGTAGCTCTTTCATTACCGCAGGTAAATCACGCGGGTTTGGAATCAGAACGTTGGCCTGACCTTTGTACATACCGTAAAGTGCACAAACCATGAAAGCAAAGATATGATAAAGCGGCAAAGCACAGAAAATACGGTCATCTGGCTGGCCATCTTGCGCACCAAATTTACTCTGGAAGATACCGTCACACTGCAACATGTTCGCAACCAGATTACGATGCGTCAGTTCAGCACCTTTAGATACACCCGTGGTACCACCTGTGTACTGAAGAACTGCAGTATCACTAAGGGTCAATTCAGGGCGTTTATAGTTACCTGGATTAACTTTAGACAAGGCCGCATTAAATCTCACATGGCCTGGAATATCCCAAGCTGGAATTTGCTTGCGTACAGAACGCAATACAAAGTTCACCAGTGTGCCTTTCAAGGCACCCAGCATGTCACCGACAGAAGCGACCACGACATGTTTCACTGGTGTTTTACCAATAATCGCTTGATAAACAGAAGCAAAGTTCTCAATAATTACCAGTACTTCAGCGCCTGAGTCATTCAATTGATGCTCAAGTTCGCGCGATGTGTAGAGTGGATTCACGTTGACCAGTACCAAACCTGCGCGGAACACCCCAAGTGCCACAACTGGATACTGAAGAACGTTTGGCATCATCACTGCCACACGTGAACCTTTTGCCAACCCCAAGCTTTGTAGATAAGTTGCAAACTTACGGCTCGCCTCTTCCAGTTCATTGAAAGTCATTGCCTTATCCATAAAGATAAAGGCATCACGCGAGCCGAATTTTTGGAAATTACGCTCAAAAACATCTACTAGAGAAGTATTTTCTGCTGGTAATTCTACTGTTTCTGGAATCCCTGTTTTTTGGTATTCAGCAAACCAAATTTTTTCCATAATGGCCATCTCTCCAATCATAATCCTTAGTATTTCAACTGTTTTTTTCAATATCACACGCCATTTTTAGACTTGTATATGTGTAATATTGCATCCATCTTGTTGAATCGTTGTTCATATATAACGTATTTCGCAGGATGGATGCTAGTCTTATCTTTGAATCAACAGTTTATTTGCTTTTTGATATCCGCGTGGTAAAAGCTGTCCTTTTGCACCGCGCTTACCGATATATTTGCGCAAATCATCCCCTTTTAATTTTAACTGCTGTTGTCCTGCAAGCACTTGAATTATTTCATCAAGCTTCAATATTGTCATGGACAAAATTTGATCACTATCTTCAAGTTGTATCAATTTATTTCCTTTACCTTTGTTCAATACAGGTAATTCTGCTAAATCGACAATCAACAGGCGTCCTGCTGAACTGAGCAGTGCAACATGCGTGGCATCATCGAGTGGCTGCAGGTTCATGACCTCTGCCCCTTCAGATAAATTCAGGAAAGCTTTCCCCGCTTTGGCACTGGTATCCAGCTGCTTGGCCTGGGTTTTAAAACCATAACCTTTATTACTTGCCGCTAGAATTTCAGTTTCATCCTCTGCCACCAGAACCTGTTTAAAACCCACCCCACTGCCAGGAGACAGTTTTGAACTGAGCGGCTCACCGAGACCACGTGCGGATGGCAATGTGTTGATGGCCAAGGCATAGCTACGGCCAGTGTCATCTAATACATAAACGCGTTGATTGGATTTGCCCTGTGCATGACTCAAGTACTGATCACCCGCACGGAAATTCAGATTTTCTGCATCGACTTCATGACCTTTGGCACAGCGAATCCAGCCAGCTTCTGATAACACCACCGTTACCGGATCGGCCGGCAACATTTCAGTTTCATTAATTGCAGCAGCTTCGGCACGTTGTACGATTGGCGAACGGCGATCATCACCAAATTTCTTGGCATCGTCTTTCAGTTCAGAAATGATCAGGCTTTTTAAAGATTCTGGATTGGCCAGTTGTTCACGAATTACTGCCGCTTTTGCTTCCAGTTCTTCCTGCTCACGGCGCATTTCCATTTCTTCAAGCTTGGCTAAATGACGCAATTTTAGTTCTAGAATCGCTTCGGCCTGAATCTCGTCAATATTAAAACGCTGCATCAAAACTGGTTTTGGCTGATCTTCTTCACGAATAATCTGAATCACTTCGTCAATATTCAGATAAGCAATGATCAGACCGCCGAGAATATGTAGGCGTTTTTCGATCTTGTTCAGATGATATTGCAGACGGCGTGTTACCGTGGTTTTACGGATTTCAATCCATTCCAGCAAAATACGACGAATTGATTTCACCTGTGGACGGCCATCGGCACCAATCATGTTCATATTGACACGATAACTGGATTCCAGATCGGTGGTGGCAAACAAGTGACTCATCACCGATTCGGCATCAATACGATTCGAACGCAGAACAATGACTAAACGGGTTGGATTGGCATGATCCGATTCATCCCGTACATCACTGACCAGTGGCAGTTTTTTGGCCTGCATCTGATCGGCAATCTGGGTGATGATTTTGGAGCCTGAGACCTGATATGGCAGTTCGGTAATGATAATTTCGTTTTTATCGACGCTATAGACCGCACGCATGCGGTAGCTGCCACGACCTGTGGTTTGAATTTTTAACAGTTCAGCAGGCGGGGTAATAATTTCGGCTTTGGTCGGCAAATCTGGCGCAGGAATATATTCTGCGATTTTTTCATCGGTCAGGTTCGGATTACGAATCAGCGCAATCGTACCTTTAACTACTTCACGCAGGTTGTGTGGCGGAATGTCAGTGGCCATACCGACTGCAATTCCAGTGGTACCATTTAGCAGGATATTCGGTACACGTGCCGGTAAGTTCACCGGTTCTTTCATCGAACCGTCAAAGTTGTCCTGCCATTCACAGGTGCCCTGTCCCAATTCAGACAATAACAGTTCGCTGTACTGGGAAAGCTTGGCTTCGGTATAACGCATCGCTGCGAAAGACTTCGGATCATCTGGTGAACCCCAGTTGCCCTGTCCCTCAATAAACGGATAGCGGTAACTGAATGGCTGTGCCATCAGCACCATGGCTTCATAGCAGGCCGAGTCACCATGCGGATGGTATTTACCGAGTACATCACCGACCGTACGTGCCGATTTCTTCGGTTTGCTGGTCCATTTCAGGCCCAGCTCACTCATGGCATAGACAATCCGGCGCTGTACCGGTTTCAGGCCATCACTAATATGAGGGAGTGCCCGATCCATAATCACGTACATGGCGTAATTCAGATAAGCTTGTTCGGTAAATTCTGCTACGGAGCGGTTTTCTGTCGCATGATGCGCAAGGCTTGTCATAACAACCTATAGTCCTAAATAATTCGTTTTTGTATCAATGTTTCTTATGCTAAGTCGTGGCTGTAGATGACACAAGGGCATCAAATCGTTCAGCGCGACAATTTGTGTCTTATGGCCTAAAAATATCCACTTTATAGGCCCTAAGCAACTAAAAAATCATTCCCTTTATAAGCCCATCGATTCGAGGGTCTTGCCTTTGGTTTCTTCACCCAGGACCAGAATCACAATCGCGACAGCGACCAGAACTGCCGTAAACATGGTAAAGACATAACTAAAGCCATTCGGCATACCCATCAGATGGGTTACAGCAAAAGGTGCCGCGATACCGCCAATCCGGCCAACAGCCCCGGCCCAGCCTGAACCAAAGGCACGGATATTGGTCGGATATTGTTCCGGCGTATAAGTATAGAGTACGCCCCAGGCACCCAGATTAAAGAAGGACATCAGACAGCCCCAAATCACGATTTCAGTAACACTACCCGACTGACCAAAGAAATAGGCAGAAATCGCGCACATGCCAATAAAGCCGGCCAAAGTCGGCTTACGACCGAGTTTTTCGACCAGCCATGCCGCCACCAGATAACCGGGCAACTGCGCCAGAATCATAATCAGCACATATTCAAAAGACTGGACAATGCTATAGCCTTCTTTGACCAGTAAACTTGGCAACCAGGTAAAGATGCCATAATAGGAAAAGATAATACCGAACCAGATCAGCCAGAGCATAAGCGTACGGCGCGCAAAGATACCCGACCATAACTGGGAAAATGAAATATTCTGCTTCTCTGCGACCGGTTTCACTTCAAAAATTTCATAGACTTGAACGCCACATTGACGCTCAATCTTTTTCACCAGTGCCGAAGCTTCCTCTATACGGCCACGGTTAATCAGGAAAGGAATAGATTCCGGCACCATTTTCCAGATCACGATGGCATACAGCGCAGGCAGGCCACCAATCATGAAAGCGGTTTGCCAGCCAAAATCTGGAATGATAAAGCGCGATACTAGCGCCGCGACCAGCCAGCCCAGCCCCCAAAAACTTTCCAGCAAGACAATAAAACGGCCACGTACATGCGCAGGAATATATTCACTGACCAGCGTTACGGCCACGGGTAGCTGACCACCCAAGCCCAAACCGACGATAAAACGGAATACCAGCAGCCAGGTCAGATCCGGTGCAAAAGCACAAGCTGCAGTGGCCAGGCTATAAATGACCAGGGTCGCAGCAAAGACTGTTTTACGGCCAAAACGGTCTGCCAGGCCACCTGAACAAATCGCCCCGATCGCCATGCCGACAAAACCGATCGACACCACCCAGCTTTTTTGATCGGCAGTCATCTGCCAGTCTTCAGCCATTTTTGCCAGGATAAAGGAAATCAATCCGGTATCCATCGCATCAAACATCCAGCCCAGTCCAATCACCACCAGCAAGGTGTAGTGAAACCTACCAATCGGTAAGCGTTGTATGCGAGAAACTAAATCCATAACAAAAATCTCTGATCAGGTGGAACGGGAGATGCTGCTTTCTCAACAGGTGGGCTGCTTTATATTTTTTATACTACGAATTGAGCTGAATGCGGCTATTTTTATTGCCGCACTTTATACATTTAAAAATCAAGATTCGTCTTTGGAAGATGCCGAGTGCTCATCATCATCTTTATAAATGAATTTTGGCATTTCCAGACCAAAATAGATGGCGATTAGACGTAAGCTAAAACCAAAAATCAGGGTAGACAAAATGGTCAGATCCTGCGACAAGCCGTAGTGGCTACAGAGCCAGTAAAAGATCACTGAAACAAAGGCAATACTGGCATACAGTTCACGGCGGAACACCAGCGGCACGTCATTACATAAAATGTCACGCAAAATCCCGCCAGACACACCGGTCAAGACACCCGCAACGGCGCTGACCACAAAACCATGTCCCATTTCCAGGGCAATCTGACAGCCAATAATGGTAAAGCCAATCAGGCCCAAGGCATCCAGCACCAGGAAGACATTACGTAACTGTCGCATCCATTTGGCAATCAGGATAGTGACGAAGGCTGCGCAACAGGTCAGCACCAGATATTCGGGATGTTTGACCCAGGTCAGGGGATAATGTCCGAGCAGAACATCGCGGACCGAACCACCACCCAGTGCAGTAACACAGGCAATAATCATCACGCCAAACCAGTCCATGCTGCGCCGGCCAGCGGACAGTGCCCCGGTCATGGCTTCAGCGGTAATTGCAATAATATAGATGACGGTCAGTAACATCGCCCTGCTTCCACCTGAGGCTTTGAGATGGCGGCTATTCTAAGCTAAATCTGTGTGAAAGTTATAAGAATCCGGCACAACATTGCTTAAATTTTTTACCTGAACCACAAATACAGGGCTGTTTCATGCCGAGGGTCTGATCCGTGGTCGGATCCAGGAAATACCAGCGACCTTCCAGCTTCACAAAATGTGAAACTTCATGATGTATCTGTGCCTGCTTACCATCATGATAATGAGCCTTGAACTCAACCAATGCATGATTTTTATCTAATTTTTCATCGGCTTGAACTATCTCAAGCTTTAACCAATGATTGGCTTTGCTCCAATCGCTAATCGCCTGCAGGTCCAGTGCCTGTTGCTGACCCAGCGCGGTGGTGGTTTTGATGTAATCGATTTCATGCTTCGCGAAGGCACTATAACGGGAACGCATGAGTTGCTGCGCAGTCTCTGCGACCCGTTGTCCTGCATGTAAGGGCTGACAACAGCTGTGATATTCACCTTGTCCACATGGACATGCTTCTGACATTTCAGTTCCATAAAAATAGCCCGACAATGCGGGCTATTTTAGCAAATTTTTGCGTCCGAACCTTCGCTATAGTCTATTCCTGCACAGGAAGCGGAATGATATGCACTTTATCGATCTTATGGCCGTCCATGGTGACCACTTCAAAGATATGTCCATCTGCTTCAAATTTTTCACCACTATGCGGTAAACGTGCCATATGGAATAATACATAACCGGACAGGGTGGAATATTCTTCAGTTTCATTGACCAGATCACGATCCAGCAATAAGGAAACATGACGGATGTCGGTCGAACCATCCAGAATCAGGCTGCCATCTTCCAGACTTTCTGCAGCAGCTTGCAGCTCATCTTCATCCGGGAATTCACCGGCAATTGCTTCAAGAATATCAATTGGGGTGGCAATCCCTTCAATTGAACCATATTCATTCAGGACAATTGCCATCTGCAATGGAGCCTGACGCAACTGTTCCATCACCATCAAGACCTGGGCATTTTCATGCACAATCACCGGTTCACGTAAGTGCTTTTCAAAATCCAGCACCCCGGTTTCAATGTATTCATTGAGGACTTTATGGGTCAGTACCACACCGGCAATATTATCCAGTTCACCCCGGGCGATAATCAGACGCGAGTGGCTCATCTGCAATAACTGTTCTTTGATACTGTCAGCGTCATTGTCCAGATCAATCCATTCCAGTTCAGGACGTGGCGTCATTACCGACTTGACCGGACGTTCAGACAGACCCAGTACCCCCTGCACCATGACACTATGATAGATGCCATTGTCATCATTAAAGACTTCATCGGCAAAGGCACGTGTCGCCAGAACATCTTCCGGCTCAGAAGAATCATTGTCCTGAGCAGGTTTGCCGCCGAGCATGCGCATCACTGCTGAAGCAGTACGGTAGCGCATGTCGGTGGTGGTCACCATTTTTTCCTGATTGCGTTTCATGGTCTGGTTAATAAATTCGACAATCACCGAGAAGCCAATTGCAGCATACAGGTAACCTTTCGGAATATGGAAACCGAAGCCTTCGACCACCAGCGAGAAGCCGATCATCATCAGGAAGCCCAGACACAGAATCACCACGGTCGGATGTCTGTTGACGAAATCCATCAGAGCTTTGGATGCCCAGAGCATAATCCCGATGGCAATAATCACGGCAATCATCATCACTGACAGGTCTTTGACCATACCAACCGCAGTAATCACGCTGTCTAATGAGAATACGGCGTCCAGCACTACGATCTGGACAATCACCATCCAGAATACCGCATGGACCGGATTTTCTTCTTTGATGACGGGTTTGGCTTCCAGACGCTCATGCAGTTCCATGGTGCCTTTAAACAGCAGGAACACCCCACCAAACAATAGAATCAGATCGCGGCCCGAGAAAGCATGATCAAAGATGTGGAACAGTGGATCAGTCAGAGTGACCACCCAGGCAATCGAGGCCAGCAAGATCAAACGCATCAGTAGGGCCAGCATTAAACCGACAATCCGCGCGGTATTACGTTGTTCTGGTGGCAGCTTCTCCGCCAAAATGGCAATGAAAACCAGATTGTCGATCCCGAGTACAATCTCAAGAACAATTAACGTGAGTAAACCGACCCAGGCTGAAGGGTCTGACATCCATTCAAAGATCATACGCTTGGCTCCTGAAGCTCAGGACTACAGCATGGAATCACCTGACGCTGTGACACAGCAAAACAGAATTTTTTATATTGAATAAGATCAATTATTTGGCGTAGATTTATAAAGTTAAACGGCCAACTACCACTACCCATCGTCGTTCTATTGTTGTGAAACCAATTTTCAGTATATCAAGATCAATTTGAAATTCACCTGTTTTCATAGCTGTTTATCGATGAATTTTGCTGAGCCCTATTGCAGTGAAAATGTAGCCGCACACAGAATTGTCATATTTATTAATTAAGCTATAGTCACAAGAAAGAAAAATGATAAGGTGAAGAAAATAAATGCAAAGCGTAATTCAAATGACAGATTATTTTAAAGAAAACTCCCCAAAAACAACACGCCCTCTAGTGGCTCTCTATTGTGGTTCACGTGCAGGCAACAAACCGGTTTATTTAGAAAAAGCCATTCATCTCTCGCAAGGACTGGCAGAACATGGTTTCGGGCTGGTTTACGGTGGCGCCAGTATTGGCTTGATGGGACAGGTCGCGGATGCCATGATCCAGCATGGCGGTGAAGCTGTAGGGGTGATTCCTGAATTTATGCTGGATTATGAAATTGCCCATAACCAGCTCACCGAATTACATGTGGTGACCAGCATGCATCAACGCAAGGCTATGATGGCCGAGCGGGCCTGTGCCTTTGTGGCATTACCGGGTGGACTGGGCACGTTTGAGGAAATTCTGGAAATTGCCACTTGGGGTCAGCTAAACCAGCACCAGAAACCGATGATGCTCTATAACGTGAATGGCTTCTATGATGCCTTGATTGCGCAGCTGGACCGCGCCGTTGAAGATGGTTTTTTACCGCCACAGCATCGTGCCAAACTGATCATTTGTGAACACGAAGAAGAAATTTATACGACTTTAACCAATTTAGGCCATCCGCAAAGATTTGTAGTCTAAGCTTCTCAAGCAATAAAAAAGCGAGCACCTGGCTCGCTTTTTTATTGGATTTTTAATATCAGGACTTATTGACCATAATTCGTCACAAACTCATAAAACATCGGCAAAGTCGTTGCCAGAATGACCGACATAGCCAGACCGAACATCAGTTTCATGGCATCTGCACTGACATTGCGTGACGTACGATGTTTATTGACTTCATCCAGAATCATCGACATGGCAAATTCACGACCTGCAAGTAATCCCAGGAATACCCAAGTGGTACTCATTGGAATATTGCTCCACTCTTTGAAGATCAACAGGATAATGGCATACAGGAAGTCGATAATCGTCGCAGCACGAATGTCGGTCACACCGGTTTTGGTATCGACAATTTTCTGGATGGCCCCACCACGTTGATACAGAATCACGCCCAGCAACACTACGAATACCGCAATCGCAAACATCAGGAATTCAAACGGTACCTGACGCGGCACATACACGAAGATGTTGGCCAGATCCTGAATCAGCCATTGGCTCCACAGGAAACCGGTAGATACCCACTGCAAGCCCATCCAGACCTTGGAGTGTTCCTGATGACGTGTCTTGGCAAAATGGCGTGCCAGCTGCTTGACCACAAAACGATAGATGACAATCGCCACCACAAAGGCCACCGCATAGCCCATCATCGATTTGACCATCATCGAGCCTAAGCTGGCAGGAGAGAAAATCGTAAGCACCAGGAAGGTGGTACTGACTGGAATCCCGTATCTGGTCAGTAGTAACAGGAGAATTGGCGGCACAATGTACAGCCAGGTAATGCCACCTTCAGGGAAAGGAATCGTTTCTAAACGACCGTATGAGGCATCACCCACCCCAGATGCATACCAACCATAGACCAATACGACAATTAAAATTGAGCTGATATAAATCCACAATACCCACCATGGGCGATGTGAATTCGAAGAAATAAATGTCCCTAAGGTTTGAGGTACATCATTTCCGACAATAGAGTAAGCGGCCAAACAGAAGCCGATCACCATCAAAATCTCGATTGTCATAAAAACAAACCTATACGCGAGGAGATTTCAGCACTGCTGAAAAGTTGGCCCAAGATTATGACGGTTTTATTTCATTTTAATGACAAGACTGTCATATATACGGTCACCTTACAAAAAAGAGCACCGAAGTGCCCTGAATCTAAAAGCTTTTGGTTTTACTTGAGATTTACTTGATAAATCGTGGTACTGCCACTAACTTCATGGCCGACCACCAGGAGGGGTTTCTTATTCGGGGAGTCTTTGGCCGGAATAAATACCAAACCTTCCGGTCCTAAATCACCGGCTTGTCCTATTTCAATCTGCTCTGTGGTCGCTTTAAAATCACGTGAATTGATATATTGCACGAAGACTGGTGATGCAGGTGTAGACACATCATAGACCATGATGCCACCGACACGCTCCAGCCCAATAAAGGCAAAGGTTTTTTGACCAATCTGCCCCAAGGTCACCCCTTCAGGTTCCGGCCCTTTATTGTCACTGCGATTATCCAGTCCGGCTTCTTCATGATTAAAGTTGAAAATCTCAGGATGATGTTTGGCAATATACTGCTCAAACTGATCACCCGAATCCCATACCAGTTCTAAACCGGTCTGTTGATCATTTTCCACCCAGATACTGACCGAGCGTGTACCAAAGCTATATAAATGATCATAGACCAGATTGCCCCGTTCATTCAGTTTGGCTGTACCATCGGCATTTTTTTGATAGCCTTCAGTCCACGTAATATTTAAACGGCCCAGCAGATGATCTTCACGGCAGTCTTTGGCATCACCTGCCACCGCGCCACAATACGCAAAATTATTCGGATTGAGTTCTGCTCCTTTGGCCAATACACGAAGATGAGCTGGCAAATCATCACCCAGACGGCGGTCAAAACCTTTGGCATGGACTAAGTGTTTCACCCGCCATTCTTCTACAAAGCCCTGGCTGATATCGTTATTGAAATATGCGGGATTGTTTTCACCCCAGGCACGGGCATCGCCTTCATTGGCAGACACAATATAGGTTTTGCCCGCGACCTCGAAACTTGCAATCGCATCTGGCATATATAAGCCACGGACATTGGCCCAAGTTTGAATATTGATTTTGCCTTTACCGTCGACACCATCCGCATCGCTGACATCCATGCCATGACCATTTATGCCATGATCTTTAAAGCCAAATGGATAAACAGCGAGTACTTTGGCAGAAGCCACATCAATTTTGGCCAAGGCATTGTTTTCCTGTAAGGTAACCCAGGCGGTTTTTCCATCTTTTGAAACAGTAATGTACTCAGGTTCAAAATCCTGTGCAGCACTCGCCTTTGGTCCGAAAATGCGGATGCCCTGTTCACGCAATGCTGCTTCCCGTCCATTAAAGGACTTAAAGTCTGCTGTACGAACGATCGGGGCTTTTAAATTGGCCAGACTAATGACAGACACTGAACCTTCAGGGTCAACCTGATAATCATCAGAAGGCTCGCCTTCATTGGCCACCAACAAGCTTTGACCATCCGGTGTGAAAGTCAGCATGTCCGGCAAAGCACCCACCTGTACGTGGGCCAGCTTGGTCAAGTCTTTGGCCTGATATAAAGCAACATAGCCAGGATCGGTTTTCACAGCAGCCTGAATCGCAATGGCGACAACGCCATTGTGCACCGCGACACTGTTGACCTCAGCCTCTGGCGCAATGTCATCGACCTTGATAGAAGTTATTTTTTTCGGCTGATCAGGCTGACTTAAATCCAGTACATCCAATACGCCTTCTTTGGCATTGACCACGAATAGGCGTTGACTCTCGGCATCAAAGGCCGGAATTTCTGCTGCACTTTGCGCAAATACACCCGATTCATAAGCCGACAATTTGCTTAACTCGATCGAGTTCGGTGTAGCCTCGACGATTGGAACCGGTGTTTCATTTTCATTCTCACTTCCACATGCCACCATCCCCACAGCCAGCATGGCCACTATCAAAGACTTTAATTTTAATTTCATTTTTTTGTTGATCTATCATGAAGAATTCGTGACCAATTTATAACCAGAGCATTGCAGTGCCATGACAGATCGGTTGCAGTTCCTTGACACAACACTGCTATAAAAGTTGAAACGCTTTATATACGACAGACTCGGCTGATTCCTTTAAACTATTCAAAATTTTCAGTTTTCCAGAATTATGAATGCCACGCCTACGCATCAAGCCTTAGATCCCGAGTTTAGATTGTTGGTCTTGTTGGTCTCGATTGGCTTTTTCATGCAGGGGCTGGATACCACCATTATTAATACCGCCTTACCTGCAATTGCCCAAAATTTGCAGGAAGATCCGCTACGCATGCACAGTGTGGTCGTGGCTTATGTGCTGTCTGTGGCAGCCTGCATTCCCTTAAGTGGCTGGCTGGCAGACCGGTTCGGGGTCAGAAATACCTATTTTGCTGCGATTATTATTTTCTCTTTGGCCTCTTTGGGCTGTGCCTGGTCAAGTAGCCTGAATGAATTATTGGTGTACCGGATCTTTCAAGGGATCGGTGGTGCATTATTGCTGCCGGTCGGCCGTTTGGCGATGCTGAAGATCATTCCCCGTACCCAATTTCTGGCCGCCATGAGTCTGATGAGTCTGGCCGGTCTGATTGGTCCGTTGATTGGCCCGACCCTAGGTGGCTGGATGGTCGAATATCTGTCCTGGCACTGGATTTTCCTGATCAATCTGCCGATTGGCTTGCTGGGCGCACTGATTACCTTTAAGGCCATGCCGAATGTACTTGAACCTACAGTCGCCCATTTTGATTATTGGGGCTTTATCTTGCTGGTCGTGGCCATGGTGGGCCTCTGTCTCGGAATTGAAAATTTTGCCAGTCCACACAACTCGCTGTGGTGGAGCCTCAGCCTGATTCTGGCCGGTTTATTGGCCACCCTGATTTATGCCTATCATTCACATACGCATAGCAACGCGCTGTTTCGCAGCCAGCTGTTTAAAAATAAAATTTATGCGATTGGCATTTTGGGTAATTTCTTTGCCCGTCTCGGCGGCAACTCGATTCCGTTTTTATTGCCTCTGATGTTGCAAGTCGCATTCGGTTTTGAACCTTTTATTACCGGTTTATTGATGATTCCGACTGTGCTCGGTTCGCTGGCCTCCAAACCCATTATCCGCAACATCATTCAGCGTTTTGGCTATCGTCGGGTCTTGCTGGTCAATACTTTGCTGGTGGGTCTGTGTATTGCCAGTTTTGCCCTGACCACGGCGGAAACCCCAATCTGGCTCCGTGCGATTCATTTCTTTATCTTCGGCATTTTAAATTCACTGCAATTCGTGTCGATGAATACCCTGACCTTAAAGGACTTAAGCCAGCAGGATGCCAGTAGCGGCAACAGTTTCCTGTCGATGATCATGATGCTGTCGATGAGTATCGGGGTGGCACTGGCAGGGACACTGGTGAACATGCTGAGTGCCTATTACGGCGCCGACAATCTGGTGGCTGCTTTTCATGTGTCACTGATCTGTTTAGGCTGTATCAATATTATTGCGGCCTATATTTTCTGGCATATTCCTAAAAACACCCCGGTTTGATGCGATCTATTCACTTTGAGCTAATTGTAAGTTTTAGGCTAAATCACATATAGACAAGGACTGAAATGCAAAAAAATCAGGCTCCGAACAGAGTTAATAAATCGCTCTTGATTGGGCTGGGCATTCTGATCACTGTGATCACTAGCGCCATGGTTTATCTGTGCCTGATGAAAGCACCCTCTGCCCATGCGGCCGATTATCCAATCCAGGGTTTTGATGTATCGCACCATCAGAAAGAAATTCAGTGGCAGCAGATTTCGCCTGAAAAATACCGTTTTGTTTATCTGAAAGCCACTGAAGGCGGCGACTTTAAAGATACCCGTTTTCAGGAAAATTGGTTGAAAGCACGTGAACGCGGCTTTTTGGTCGGTGCCTATCATTTCTACCGGCTCTGCCGCGATGGCAGCATTCAGGCACAGAACTTTATCGATGCTGTCCCCAATAAACCGGATGCCTTACCGCCAGTGATTGATCTGGAATATGACAGCAAATGCATCAATACCTATTCTAAAGAGCAGCTTTTAAACGAAATTCAGGTGATGCACGATGCCCTGAAAAAGCATTACGGCAAGCAGCCGATTTTCTATATTTCTAAAGCTTTTTATAATATTGTACTGGCAGGACATTTTCCTGATGTACCGCTCTGGGTACGTGAATACAAGGGTCTGCCTGATTTAAAAGATCAGCCCAAATGGACGTTTTGGCAACATACCAGTCAGGGGGAAATTTCCGGCATTACCACTCCTGTAGACCTGAATGTATTTTATGGCTCAGAACAGCAATGGCTGGATTTTCTCAAGACGAATGCGATTGCAGCACCTTCATCTGAAGAGCAGGTGAAATAAAGTTGATCGCCTGAAAATAGGTTCTTTATAAAAACAAAACAATAAGGAAATAAAAAGATTGAAATGGATAAAAGGCGTTTTACTCGGTCTGGTGATTCTTCTCCTGCTCATCGCGGGTACACTGACTTATTTGCTGCAAGCTTCAGGCAAGGTTAGTGACTTTCAAGCGTGGCAGCCAAAAACCAGTACATCCGTTCACGGTCTCACCGTTAAATTTTTTGGTGTGTCCACCCTGTTACTCGATGATGACCACGATCAGATCCTGATCGATGGTTTCTTTAGCCGGCCGTCGTTATGGCAAGTGCTTAGCCGACCTATTCAAAGTGACAAGCCACTCCTTGAACAACTGGTGCAACGCCATGAATTAAGCCGGACCAAAGCCATTCTGGTCAGTCATTCTCATTATGATCATGTTCTGGATGTCCCGGCTTTACTAGAGATGCTTCCCGAAACTGCTGTCGTCGGTTCGCCGAGCACACTGAATATCGCCCGGGCAAATCCCCAAGTTACCCCACAGCAATTACAGCCGGTTAAGCCTGGGCAAGTACAACAATGGGGGCATTTTCAAATCACAGCAATTCCCTCACAACATACCCCGCCCACAGTGGTAAATGATGATTTAGGCGAAGAGCTGCTACAGCCCTTTACTCTTCCGGCTAAATTTTCCGAATTTAAGGAAGGTGGCAGTTTCGACTGCCTGATTGAGCATGCAGGACATAAAATTCTGGTCAAGGCCAGTACCGGATTTATTCCAGAGCAATTGCAGCATCTGAAAGTCGACACCCTGTTTTTAGGCATTGCCCAGCTTTCCAGACAATCCGATGCCTATCAGCAGCAATATCTGGCTGAAACCCTAAACCTGCTCAAGCCCAAAGTGGTGATTCCAGTACATTGGGATGATTTTTTTCAGCCTTTAAAGCAGCCATTGCAATTTTTACCCCGTCTTGCCGATGACACTCCAAAAAGTTTGCAACTTCTGATTCAGGCTGCCGAGACACAAGGGACAAAAGTCATTCTGCTCAGCGGACCGCAACCCTATTTACTCAACTCAGCCTTCGCTTCCCAATCCGATTAAAGCCCCTTAAGATAGCGAACATGCGCAAAATTATTCATCTCGATATGGATGCCTTTTATGCCTCGGTAGAGCTGCGTGAACGTCCAGAACTGAAAGACTTACCTGTGGTGATTGCCTCGCATCATCCTCGGGCGGTGGTCGCGGCTGCCTCCTACCCGGCACGGGTTTATGGCCTGCGTTCTGCCATGTCCATGGGGCAGGCGCGCAAACTATGTCCTCAAGTTATCGTGATTGAGCCGGATTTTGCCAAATATCGGCAGGTATCGGCACAGATTCATCAGATCTTCCAACAATATACTTCCCTGATTGAACCACTGTCTCTAGATGAAGCCTTTCTGGATGTCACAGAAAATTTAAAACAAATCCCAAGTGCTACCGAAGTCGCCATGCGAATTCGCGAGGATATTTTTCAAGCCACCGGATTAACTGCTTCTGCTGGTGTAGCGCCCAACAAGTTTCTCGCTAAAATTGCTTCGGACTGGCACAAACCGAATGGCATCTGTGTGATTAAGCCATCACAAGTTCAGGGATTTATCCAGAATCTGCCCCTGAAAAAAATTCCCGGTGTGGGTAAAGTCACCCAGGAAAAACTAAAAAGCCTGAATCTAGAAACTTTAGGCGATTTACAGCAAATTGATGAAGCCTTACTGATTCAGCAATTTGGCAAATATGGACGGCGGCTATTTTTGTATGCTCAAGGCATTGATGAACGGCCGGTCGAAGTGGAACGGGAACGTCAGCAAATTTCCAAAGAAACCACTTTTGATGATGACCTACATCTAAACCAATGTCGCCCCTATTGGGAGCCTTTACTTGGACAAGTATGGCAAAGCCTGCAAAAGAAACAGCTTTCTGCTCGCGGCGTTACGGTCAAATTAAAACTCAAGAATTTTCAGGTGATGCAACACAGTAAAAGTTTTAAACAGGTGCTGCGTAGCCCACAGGAATTAGCCCAAGCCTTGGACTTACTGCTCGACGACCTGCATATTGCTCCGCAGATGCAATTTCGGCTGATCGGCGTCGGCGTGTATCAGCTCAGCGTCCCCGAAACTGAAACCCAGTTATTGCTACTCTAAACCTTTTTTGATCATGTTTTAGGCATCAGTTTAAAAATACGGCAACTTTGTTTTTACATTTTGATTTTTTAGAGTACTCTATCTGCGCAATGCATTATCCATGTATGTGCCGAGATGCTGAAAATCACCTTTACTTTCAGCATGATGTCCTGTGATTAGCGTGACGATCAAATCCGAATATTGCAGGGCAACTCTGATGTAACTCATGGAATCCCCTCCTGCATGTCTTCTGTAAATTCTTCTGTTGTTCAAGAACAACGCGCACGTAAAGCTGCGCTGTCTAGTTTTGTTGGTGCTGTTGTCGATTGGTATGATTTTCTCCTTTATGGCATTGTTGCAGCCTTAATTTTTAAAGATCAGTTTTTCCCCAGTATTGGCGAGAACATGGGTACCCTTGCGGCTCTGGCCACCTTTGGGGTCGGCTTCCTGTTTCGTCCTTTAGGTGGTGTGGTATTTGGTCACTTTGGTGACAAGCTCGGCCGTAAAAAAATGCTGGTACTTACGGTAATCCTGATGGGAATTTCCACGGTCGGGATTGGTCTGCTGCCAAATTTTGAAGCAATTGGCTGGTGGGCTCCGGTGCTGTTGGTGTTTTGCCGTGCCTTGCAAGGCTTTGCCGTGGGTGGTGAATGGGGCGGCGCAGCTCTGATGGCAGTTGAAAATGCACCCAAGGGTAAAAAAGCCTTTTATAGCAGCGGGGTTCAGGTCGGCTATGGTGTTGGCCTGGTATTGGCCACTGGTGCAGTCTCCATTATTATTGCGACCCTAGGCGAACAGGCTTTTGCGGACTGGGCATGGCGTATTCCCTTTCTGGCCAGCATCGTACTGTTAGCTGTAGCGATGTGGATCCGACGTGATCAGGATGAATCGCAAGAGTTTGTGGAAAAGGTGGTGAAAGCTGATCATCAACCAGAAAAACTGCCGATCTTGCAGGCGATCAGCAAACATCCAAAAGCTTTCTTTTATATTATTGCCTTACGTTTGACTGAATTGCTGACCATGTATCTGGTCACCAATTTCGCCCTGAACTATTCCACCAGCAACCTAGGCATGGACAAACAGTTCTTCCTGAATATCACGCTGATGGTCGGTGCCATCAGCTGTTTCAGTATTCCCTTCTTTGCCTGGCTGGCGGATAAATTCAATCATCAGAAAATGTGTGTCTGGGGCGGTTTGATTGGTGCGCTTTCAGCCTTTCCATTTTTTATGGCGCTCGATGCACAAAACACCTGGATGATCATTGTCGGGGCAATTTTACTGGCGAACGTCGCACACGATATGGTGGTCAGTGTCCATCAACCGATTTTCACCTCACTGTTTGGCACAGAATACCGCTACAGCGGTGCCGGAGTTGGTTATCAGGTGGCGAGTATCATTGGTGGGGGTTTTACCCCATTTATTGCAGCGGCACTGGTGATTTGGGCGGATGGTTCATGGCATTATGTAGCCATCTATCTGGCGGTGGGTTGTCTGCTGACTGCATTGGTCGCAGCCCTGATGCCCAAAACTCAGGATGAACAACATGATAGTTGAACGTTTACACGTATCGAAACGCTTTTCGGAAATTGCTATTGCCGGTAATCTGGTACATCTTGCCGGCCAGCTGGCCACAGATGTTGAACTGGATATTAAAGGGCAAACCCAACAAACTTTAGATATTATTGACCAGTTTCTGGCAGATGCCGGTACCGATAAAAGTCACATCATGTCGGTGACCATCTATTTGAAAGACATTGAAAAAGATTATGCAGCCTTCAATGAAGTCTGGGATGCCTGGGTCGCTGATATCGAAGCGCTGCCTCGTACCTGTGTAGAAGCAAAACTCTATGATCCACGGGTATTGGTCGAACTGACTGTCGTGGCGGTTAAACCGGAATAATGTTTCAAGATCGGTACTCATAAAAAAAGCATGCTTCTGGCATGCTTTTTTGTTTTAGCCCACAGCTTTGATTTTACTGCGCTCTAAATCCGAATATAAATAATATTTTTTCAGATCATTGCTAACTGTATATTTGGGCATTTTCTGCATTTGCGCTTGCTCCTGCAAGAAGTCCTGGCGCAACTGATAATATTCCGGCACATCATCGTAACGAATTACCCGATAACCTGCCATGGTTAGTAATGCATCCTGAAAACCCGTCTGCTGGGGACGCTTCAAAATTAATGGGTCATCTACTCCCACCACGGCTAGAATCTGGTGCTGCTGATCCAGAATTACAAAATCTGCAGTCAGGTTGCGGTACTTATGTCGAGTCCGGTTAAATTTAGTCGTCATTAAGGCATCATAGGAAACATGTGCCAAAATGATGTATTCAGGTAATACTTCCCTCAAACGGGTGAAGGTCAATTGCTCATTCAGGTTAAAAATAGCACGTTGCTTTAACGCACTGTCTTGTGGTTTGGAATTATTTCCGAGCTTTTTCCATGCCATGAGCACGACACAGAAGAGCAGGAAACTCCCAATCATAATATAGGTGGTCATGCCTAAATCCTTGAATTCTTATAATCATTTTTGTTTTATTGTTGTGCAGTATAAACCCACGCTTTATTTTAAATAGAGCTAATAACTAATCTGTTTAAATACCCATACAACTGGTATCAAAACTCGATTCTGTGTTACCTAAAGTGACATCTCTCTGGATGCCAATGAAAGTGGATTTAAAGTACTGATAATGCACTCTAAAACATCCATGGAATTGATCGCAATACATATCTGCCCAACTGTAGGACAATTCCGACAAAGTGTTATTTTTATATCACTTTTTTAAAGAACTTAATGCAAATAATATATTCTTTTACACTTTCAACGAACAAGCTCAGGCTACGTTACTTTACCCAAGAGCTAAAAAAAGACACCGAAGTGTCTTTTTATTAACTTAATTATGCACGTGATTTGGGCTTCGCTTTAGGCTTTGGCCCACCAAACGGTTTTTTGGCATCGCCTGTTTCACGCGGCGGCAAACCTGTGTGCTGGGTCAGAATTTGCCCACGTTCAGGACGCTTCTTGGTATTTGAAGGACGAGACTGAGCTTGTGCAGCCTTGCTACGATTCCCTTGCTCACCAGTACGTTTTTGCGAATCACCGGCAACCGTCGAGTTTTTCTTACGCGCCGATTGATACTGACCGTCTGCACTGCCTACAGGCTGATAAGTCGGAATCAAATGCTGTTTCGAGTTACCAATCAAATCCTGACGACCCATTTCTTTCAGGGCTTCACGCAATAACGGCCAGTTGTTTGAATCATGATAACGCAAGAAAGCTTTGTGCAAACGACGACGCTTCTCACCTTTCACAATGTCGACATTTTCAGTATAACGCGCCACTTTCGCCAGCGGGTTTTTACCAGTGTAGTACATGGTAGTTGCAGTCGCCATTGGTGAAGGATAGAAGGTCTGTACCTGATCGGCACGGAAACCATTCTTCTTCAACCAAATCGCCAAATTCATCATGTCGTAATCGGTAGTTCCCGGATGCGCCGCGATGAAGTAAGGAATTAAGTATTGTTCCTTGCCTGCTTCCTTACTATAACGATCAAACATTTGCTTGAAGCGGTCATACGTCCCAATACCCGGCTTCATCATTTTATTGAGTGGGCCTTTTTCGGTATGTTCAGGCGCAATCTTCAAGTAACCACCCACATGATGGGTTACAAGTTCTTTGACATATTCAGGGTTTAAAACCGCCAGGTCATAACGTAGGCCTGAACCAATCAGAATCTTTTTAATGCCTGGTAAAGAGCGCGCTTTACGGTATAACTGCGTCAATGGCGCATGGTCGGTATGCAGGTTTTGGCACACGCCCGGGAATACACATGACGGTTTACGACAGTTCTTTTCAATCTCAGGATCTTTACAGGCCAAACGGTACATGTTGGCTGTTGGGCCACCCAAGTCCGAGATAATACCCGTGAAGCCCGGTGCGGTATCACGGATTTTTTCTACTTCACGCAAAATTGATTCTTCAGAACGGTTCTGAATAATACGACCTTCATGCTCTGTGATTGAACAGAAAGTACAACCACCGAAACAACCACGCATGATATTCACAGAGAACTTGATCATGTCGAATGCCGGGAAACGTGCATTGCCATAAGCAGGGTGCGGCAGACGTGCATAAGGCAGGTCAAACACGTAATCCATTTCTTCGGTAGTCAACGGAATTGGCGGTGCATTCAACCAGACATCACGTTCACCATGCTTTTGTACCATAGCACGCGCATTTCCCGGATTGGTTTCCAGATGCAGAATACGGTTGGCATGTGCATAAAGCACTGGATCTGCAGCAACTTCTTCAAAAGCAGGCAAACGGATTACGGCCAATTCACGCGGCGGTAACTTATGTTTAATCGCTTTAGAAGCCGGTTGCAGTTGCACAATTTGCGTATCAGGATCTAGGTCATCCCCTGCTCGCACAATCGGATTGGCGACATGTTCTTTTTGGAAACCTTGATACTGGCTAGAATCCTTCCCTTGTTCAATCTCACAACCATCGATATCTTCAGTCATGACATACGGGTTAATAATTGGATCAACACGGCCAATGGCATCGACATCATTCGATGCAATTTCAACAAATTTGGCTTTAGAGGCACGGTTGTGTTTATTCACAATGAACGCAGTACCGCGAACATCAGTAATCTCGTGAATTTTCTCGCCACGTGCCAGACGATGCATAATTTCAGTGATTGAACGCTCACCATTACCGTACATCAAAAGATCGGCTTTTGAATCCATCAATACTGAACGACGGACTTTGTCTGACCAGTAATCATAATGCGCAATACGACGTAAGGATGCTTCAATACCGCCCAATAATACCGGTACATCCGGATAAGCTTCACGGACACGCTGGCAATACACGGTTGCCGCACGGTCTGGACGTTTGTTTGGCTGATTGTCTGGTGAATAGGCATCATCAGAACGGATTTTACGGTCAGCCGTATAACGGTTGATCATAGAATCCATATTCCCTGCTGTTACACCCCAAGCAATATTCGGTTTACCCAAAACGCGGAACGCATCCACGCTGGTCCAGTCTGGCTGTGCAATAATGCCGACACGGAAGCCTTGTGCTTCTAGCGTACGACCAATAATGCCTGAACAGAAAGACGGATGATCGATATAAGCATCACCACAAACTAAAATAAAATCACAGCTGTCCCAGCCGAGTTGATCCATTTCCTCGCGTGACATCGGCAAAAATGGCGCAGGGTCAAAACAAGACGCCCAATATTTGTCGTAATCAAACAACGCTTTTGGCGCAGTCTGCATGGTATAAGCAGTAGACATGGCTAGCAATTCTCGGCTGGCAGATGATAGGAGATCTAAAAATAAGATCAAAGATGAAAGCCGATTATTTTACCATGAATCGGCCCTAGCTTGCTTGATTATAATTTATACAAAATCAGAGACTAACTGAATCACGCTCTATTTGTTACTTGAATCTAAAGTTTAAATATTTCAAAAAAGAAATTGATTCTATTTATGAGGAGGAAAGCTTGGAAATAATCTCTAATTTGAACGGAGTTTTAAACTGAATGACAAACCCGTCAGTAATAACGCGGCAATAAACACAGTTAATCCTATCCAGCCATAATTTTCCCACACCAATCCGCTTGAGCTCCCCAACACGCTTGAACCCAAGTAATAGCAAAATAAATACAGCGACGAACCGACTGCCCGATACTGTAACGACTGGATCGACACCCAGCTACTGGCAGTCGAATGGGCAGCGAAGAAAGAAAAAGTAAAAATCAGCAATCCGGTAAAAACAACAACCAACTGATTGATCAGCATCAGCGACAAGCCCACAAGCATCATCAGGATCATGGCTGCCAATATTCTAAATTTTCCGTAATGCCGCCCCCAATGTGCTGCTCGAGGGGAACTATAAATGCCGGCCAAATAAGTAATCGAAATCACACCAATCCAGACATGAGATAGCTCAAATGGCGCTTGGATCAAGCGATAGCTCAGATAATTAAATACCGAGACAAAGCAGCCCATCAAGATAAAACCTTGCAGGAATAAAACCCGAAGTTTTGGATCAGCTAGATTCTGTCTAAATGAGTTTTTAAAACGATTCAGCTTGATTGGATAGGCTTTAAAATGTTGCGAAGCGGGTAAGAGGTAATAAAATAAGCCTGCAATACAGAGATTTAAAATACCAATCAACAAAGTAGCAGATTGCCAAGAGATAAAATCAACTAAAACTCCGGCAATTAAACGCCCTCCCATACCACCTATCGCTGTGCCAGAAATATATAAGCCCATGGCAAAACCGATATCCTTTTCTGCAATTTCTTCCCCGATATAAGTCATCGCGACTGCTGCGACACCACTGACTGTCAATCCAATCATTACTCGTGTGGTCAGAAACACGGACCAGATCGGCAATATTGCACTTAATAGTAATAATACTGAGACTGAAAATAGAGACCAGACCATAATCGGCTTACGACCGAATCGGTCTGATATTAGTCCAGTAAAAATCAGGCCAACTGCCAAGGCAATGGTAGAAAAAGATAAAGGGAAACTGCTTTGAGTCGGGCTGACCTGGAAATAATCAGCCAGAATCGGCATCATCGGCTGTACGCAATACAGTGATGAAAAAATGGCAAAGCCAGCAAGGAATAAGGAAAAAAGCACTGCTTTAAAAGCAGAAGAGCCATATTCAATATGGCTTGAAGATGAATTTGAGGACATATCCGCTCCATAGACCGGTTCAGTATACGCCTCTCAATTTTATTTTTATGTGATGTTTCAGTCGAAATAGCACATAAATAACATTTATTTGACTAAATTCCACGCATAAAAAAATCCCCCTCTGCCTTGGCGGAGGGGGATTTTGGAATAATGAGCTGGCGATGACTTACTCTCACATGGGTAACCCCACACTACCATCAGCGCTAAGAGGTTTCACTTC